>JAEUIF010001272.1 GCA_016795185.1 Planctomycetia bacterium
CGAGCGCCGGACGGCAACTCCGGCGCGGGACGGCGGTCGCGCGCCGGCTCCGGCTTCCAGAGCGTGGCGGCCAGCAAGCATGCCAGCAGCAGTTGTTCCGTGTGCGGCTCCGCGGGCAAACTCCACCAACCCGACACCAGAGGTTCCGGCCACGCTGGTTCGGCGACAATGTGCTCGGTGAACGATTCGCACGCGAAGCCATCCGCGAACAGTTCGAGGGGCCGACCGAAAACAAACTCCCGCAACCCTGCCTCATCCACCGCCCCCGCGGCTACTGGCCCATCGGGTACCATCGCCTGTCCGGCCTTCACCAGTGCCCCAACCAGCGACTCACTCACCGCCGGCAATCGCAGGTGCGTAACCACGACGGTCCAGCCCGCAAACGGATTGAACCCCGCTACGTCCAGGTCACCCGCCGTCTCGATCACGCCGCGGACCGCCGAAACGATTGCTTCCCAACCCCCGCCCTGCGGACCAAAGCTCTCGGCCCAGCCGGCGACGAAGCGCCCCGCCATCTCACGCAACCGGACCAGCGCCTCGGCCGGCGTATACCCACCGGCCCCGGTGCCAGCCTCAAAAGCCCCATCGCCCGAGAAGAACAGCAACTCACCAAAGTTGACGGTCTCCCCATCGCTGCCGCCGAAAAAGTCCGCCCCATCGAGCTCACCGCCGCCGGCCACGAGGGCGGCAATGATGGCGACGGAAGTGCTATCCGTCAGATCGGCCACGGTGCCGCGCTCCTCGCCGACGAAGTCATCCAGTGAAAACGCGAAAGCCCGTTCGACGCCGTCACTGGTGACGTAGAACACTCGGCTGCCTTCGATTACGGATAATGCGACGGCCGAGATATTAAGGTCCGTGTCGAGGAACCCCTCGGACAACAACTCGCCGCCCTCGTCAAGAAACAACTCCATGATACCGTCGCTGCTGCCAACGAGCAGATCGTCGGCGACGCCGTCGTCGTCGAAATCGCCGGCGAGCGCGGTATTGGGGCTATTGCCGCGCGTCTTGATTTCCTGTACCGCAAAGCCTCCTTCAAGGTTCGGCGTGATGCGGGTGAGCCCCCCGACCCCTGGATTCGGCATGACAAAAGAGCCGTCTGGCAGTGAGAGAATCGGACCAGGTGTGCCGCCCACATTCGTGAAGCTGGTTTCGTTGTCGCGGAACGCACCCGCGCCAGCCCCTTGGATGAAGCCGAAATTCCCGGATTGCTCGAAAGTGACCAGGATGTCCGGCGTGCCGTCGCCGTCCAAGTCCTCGACCACCGTGGACGTGGGCGCGAAGCCGAACGGCCATTTCGGGAAAGTACGACTGGAGGTAGTCGAAGCCCAGCGGTTGCAGCCCCCCTTGCGGCAGGCCCAGCAGGGCCGTGCGGTTGGTCAGCAGGTCGAGCACCCCGTCCTGGTTGAGGTCGGCGACGCCCAGGTCGGACAGCCGCTCGCCGAACGGTTGCGCGGGGGTGAGGGAGCCGCCGCGCGTCCCGTACCAAATGGTACCGCGGCCCGGAAGATTCAGTTCGTCCGCGGCGATCAGGTCGAGGCGGCCGTCTCGGTTAAAATCTCCGCTTACGATGCAGAAGGCGTTTTCCCGCGCGGCGTAAGACCCGGCGGGATCTTCCACGAAAGCGCCGCCCGGCCGCCCGTGATAGACCGTCAGAAATGCCGCGCCGGGTTCCGTGCGATTGCCGACCACCAGGTCGAGAAGGCCATCACCGTTCAAGTCGCAAACATGCAGGCCCTGGTTGACGGTACCGTCAATTCGGAACGGCTCGGGCACATCGAAGACTCCGTTTCCACGGGCAAAAGCCACGAATACCAGTCCTGCTTTTTGAGGAGGAGTGGAAATGCCGTCCTTGGCGCCCTGTCCATAGTCCATATCCCCAGTCTTGGAATCGGTCGGCCGTACGTTCACGGTTGCGACCAGATCGAGCAACCCGTCACCGTTCCAGTCGCCGCTGGCCAGCGCGTTCACCTCGGCGTCGAAGTTCCCCGTACCCAAGCCAAAACCGGCGCCAAAGGGGTTACGGCCCACCGAGGAAACTTGGAAACTCCCATCCCCCATTCCCACCAACAACTCCACCGCCGTTCCGTCGACCCAGACCACCAGGTCCAGCACGTCGTCTCTGGTAAAATCTCCCGCGACCAGGCGTTGCTCACCGGCGCCGCCGCTGCCGCCCAACTGGGTGCGCGGCCCCGGCCGAAAGGTGCCGTCGCCCATCCCCAGCGCCGTCGCGACCACGTTCGCGCCGCGACCGTAGCTGATCACATCCAGATGGCCGTCGCGATTGAAATCGCCCGCGACCATCGCGCGCCCACCGCCGAGCAATTCGTCCAGAGGCAGGCGATCGGACAGAGCGGATGCTTCGTCGAATTGCAACGACAGCGCATAGTCGGCGACCGCGTCACTGACCGCCGACTCCACCATCAGGTAGTACGTTCCCGGTTGCAGGTGCTGCACGATGCGGTCATCCAGCCTTCCACCCGGCTGAGCCGCGCTCTGTATCAGTAAGGTTTGATCGGAACCGAGCAGTGTCAGGCGCGTATCCCCCGTGGCGGCGTGAACGTCGGCAATGAGCCGGCCCGGTCCGTCGGTAATCTCAAACCGGTAGAAGTCACGGTCACCCAACGATAACCGGCCAACAATCCGCGTGCCGGGGGTCACGGCTTGCGCCCTGGCGGCGGAGTCGTTGTCGCCCGCCGCCTCCTGGGTCAGTTTGAGCACCCGCAGCGTGTCCCAATCGGCCCCGTGTCGCTGGCTGTGATTGTTAGTCTCGCTCAGTTCGCCGGACACCTTGTCGCCATGGTCGATCCACATACCCACGAATGCCGATCCGGGGACTGTCTCGGGCAACGCCACCGTAAACGTCTCGGTGAATGCCTTACCCGCGCCCAGCGACGCAATCGAACGGGTCGTCAGTGGCGCATCGCCTGGACCGAAATGACTATCCGTCGACAGCAGAAAGTCCACGGAGAATCGGCCGCTGGCCTTACCGCCGTGGTTCTCGATCCGGTAAGTGATTGACAGCATATCGCCGACGACGGCCGTCTCCTGCATCACCTCGAAGGCCGCGCCTACCAAGTCCGCAGAGAGAGGTGAACTCGTCCGGCTCACGACCAACTCGAATAATGCCCGCCACGCCGCCCTTCCCCGTGCGAGGGCTGTATTTCGTGTTGCCCGACGCGGACACACCGATGTAGTAGGTTCCGGTCTTCGAGGCTTGAAAGGTCAATCGGGAATCGCTGCCCTCAAAATCGTCGTTTGCCGCAATCTGGACGCCGTTCCGGTCGAAGATGCGGAGGTAGCTGTCGAGTCCGCTGCCGTTGTTCTGAGCATTCAGATCGACCGTGACGCGATCCCTCTTGTTCAACGCGATTCTGAATAGGTCCACATCGGCAGTTGATTCAATGAAATCAGAAGTCCGCACCACATTGCTGGCCGGCAACGTCAGTACGGACGCGGCGGTGAGCACGTTGCCGGCCAATAGGGTACGGTCTTCCAGCTGTTCGATTGCCAAACGGGCGCGCGACTGGGGCTTGTATCTTTGGCCGCGGGCGTTTTTCGAGCGGAACCACCGGCGCGACGACATTGGCGTGCCTTGCGGGCTGCACGGGCGGATTCGACAGGCATCCGGCCGTTGGGTGATACGGGGAAGCAGGCAAATCTGTCGGACTACAGTGTGAACGGAACCGCGCAGACTGGCGTACAAATTCCGAAGACGCCGGCGGAAATCGGGGCTGGCCGCCTGAAATTGCTTGCCAGCGCAAAGCGGTTGGTATCGTTGGCGCGGATGGTGGCAACGGTAGCGATTATCCGGGCGTGGTTGTGAAGTGCAGTTTCAGACCGGGGCGGCGGCTTTCTGGAGTTTTCCAAACCGGGGTACGGTCGTTCAAGGGCAGTCGGGGGAAAATCAGCATTTTGGCGCGCAGTGGCAAAACATTAGGCTTCTTGCCACTCCGTGCCAAGAGGCATTTGGCGCGCAGTGGCAAAACATTGGGGGTTTGCACCTCCGGGCCAGGCAAATTTTTCGTGGCATGGAGGGTGTACATCAACGCTACGCCCCGACGGGGAGCCAGCGCGTTGGTCAGCGGATGCCGGCGACGATGATGTCGATGTCTGCCAGTTCGTGCTGCAAGCGATCCAGCAGCGACTGCCCAAACCAGCGGCGGTACCACGGGCGGCGCGTGCGGCCCAGGACGACGTGCGTGATGCCGTACTCCAATGCGAAAGCGGCGATGGTGCCGACGATGTCGCCGCCCTTGAAGGTCATGGGCACGCCGCCGAGTTGCTGCACCAGCGCCAGCGTGTTGCCAATCTGCCGTTGCGTGGCGGCGTCAATCCGGGAAATGTCCTCGCGCGGCGTCTGGATGTAAACCGCGTACCACGGTGCGTTGAGCCGGTCGGCCAGGCGCGCCCCCTTACGCAGCAGTTGCTCCACGTTCGGCCCGCGCGAGCTGAGACAGACCATCACGCGCGCCGAGGTGTTGTTGTGCTGTCCGCCTTCCGTGGCTGCGCTGCGCCGGCGGTCGAGCCGGTGGGCGATCTCTTCCAGGGCGAACTCCCGCAGCCGCGTGAGGTTCTCCTGCGTGAAGAAATTCTCCAGCGCCCGGTCAATGCGTTCCGCCGGATAAATCTTGCCGGCTTGCAAGCGTTCGCGCAAGTCCTCGGCCGACAGGTCCACGTTCACCAGCTGGTCGGCCATGCCAATCACGTAGTCCGGCACGCGCTCCTTGACCTTGACGGCGGTGGCCTTCTCCACCAGGTCGTACAGGCTTTCGAGGTGCTGGATGTTGAGCGTGGCAATGACGTTGATGCCGGCCTTCAGCAATTCCTCGACATCCTGATAGCGCTTGCCGTGGCGGCTGCCCGGTGCGTTGGTGTGCGCCAGCTCATCCACCAGGCAGACGGTCGGCCGCCGGGCCAGAATGGCGTCGAGGTCCATTTCCTCCAGGACCACGCCGCGATACTCGATCTTCCGTCGTTGCACCTGCTCCAGTCCGAGCACCTGGGCTGCGGTTTCGGCGCGCCCATGGGTTTCGACCACGCCAATCACGATGTCCACCCCCTGCCGTTTCAGCCGCTGCCCTTCTTGCAGCATCTCGTAGGTCTTGCCCACGCCAGCGGCGAAGCCGAGGTAGATTTTCAGCCGGCCGCGCTGCTGCTGACGGATCAATCCCAGGAAATGTTCCGGCGGCGGTCGGCTGGTATCGGTTGCCATGCTCAGGCCCCTCCCGGCGGGATGGCCGTACCTGGCTGGGCAGGGCCCAGGACGTAGCCAGCGGGCGCGCCGTCGGTCGCGATCGGCAAGCGCAAACGAAAGGTCGTACCGACACCGACCTGGCTGTCGCAGGTGATCGTGCCCCGATGCGCTGCCACGATCTCCTGGACGATGGCCAACCCCAGTCCGGTGCCGCCGCCGCGGTTTTGATTCGGGACGCGAAAGAACTTCTCGAAGACGTGCGGCAGGTTTTCGGGTGGGATGCCGCAACCCGTGTCGGTGACGGCGAGGATCACCGCATCGCCATCGGCCACGGCCGACAGTGTGATGCATCCGCCGGGCTCGGTGCAGGCCAGCGCGTTGTCGAGCAAGTTGTTCAGGGCGTGGCCGAGTCGCCGGGCATCGACCGCCGCGCTGGGCAGGCCCGGCTCGATTTCGACGACGAGTTCGACGCCCTTATCGACGGCGCGGGGTCGGAGTGCGTCGACGGCTGTTTGCAACAGAACAGCGGGCGCTTCCGGCTGCAAGTCGAGTTGCCGGCGGCCCTGCTCGAGCCGCGCCAGGTCAAGCAGGTTGTTCACCATCGCCAGCAACCGTTCGCAGTTGTCGCGCGCGTCCAGCAGCAGTTCGGTTTGTTTGGCGGTCAGCGGGCCGGTGGTTTCTTCCAGCAGCAGGTGGACGGCCAGGCGGATGCTGGTCAGCGGCGTCTTCAGTTCGTGGCTGGCGGTGGCGACCAGGTTGCTCTTCACCTGGTCGAGCAGCCGCAGGCGAGTCACGTCCTGGAGCAGCACGGCCGCGCCGAGTGTATGGCCATACGGATCGCGAATGGTCAGGATGCGCGGTAGGACGATGCGTTCACCGTTGCCCGCACCCAGCGGGATCACGCGGTCGAAGCCTTCGGGCAGATAGTCGCGTTCGCCGCTCAACGCCGCGGCCAGCGGCTCGCGCAGCGGTTCCGGCGGTTGCCAGAGACCGGCGGCCGGTTGATCTGGTTGCTTGGAGACGACGCCGAGCCAGCGCCGCGCCGCCGGGTTGGCCAGTTCCACGTCGCCGGCCGCGTCGATGACCAGCACGGCATCGGGAAACGAATCGATGGTCGCCTGGCTGGTTCGCAGGGCGCGCAGCAGGCGAGCGGATTGCGACTGGCGGAAATCGCGCAGGTGGCGAGCCATGACGTTGAAGGCGCTGGCCAGCTGCCCCAGTTCGTCGCGCGACAGGCTGGGCACGACCTGGTCGAGGTCGCCGGCGCTGATGCGCAGGGCCGATTGGGTCACGGCATGGATCGGCGCCAGCACGGCATGCGTGGTTCGCCAGGCCAGCCAGCCCGCGAGCAGGGTCGCGAGCAGCAGGCCAATAGCGAACCAGGCCAGCGAAGCGTTGGCTGTCTCGCGTGCCTCCTTGCTGGCATCCTCCATATTCTGTTGATTCAGTCGCAGGATTTGTCCGGTGATTTCCTTGATGGCCTTGAACCGCTCCAGCAAACCGCCAGGACCGAAGTAGTCGTTCGAGCGCGGCATCGGCTCGGCGTAAAACGCATCGCCCTGTTGTCGGAACTGCTCCGATAGCGTCGTCAATTGCTCGACCAGTCCGACCT
>JAEUIF010001298.1 GCA_016795185.1 Planctomycetia bacterium
CAAGTCATTGAAGGCAAACAGGATGGAAGTTCGTCGCTACGCCGACATCAAGCAGCCTGCGGGTGTCCGCGTGAACTGGGTGGCATTTTCGCCTGACGGCTTACTCTTGGCATCGGCGAGTGATCAAGTTCGGATTTGGGATGCAGTCAGCGGGAAGAAGCGCGCGGACTTCAAGGGACACGAGAGGCTGGTGACGGCGCTTGCGTTCCTTCCCAATGGGAGCAATCTGGTCTCGGCTGACTATTACGGAATTCGTTTCTGGAGCATCGACACCAAGAAGCAAGTGGACGAAATCCAACGCGGAGGTTGGATATTTAGCGTGGCTGTTTCTCCTGATGGGAACGCCCTAGCAGTCGGCATCGTTGGTTCACTAGAAATATGGGACGTCAAAAGCAAACAAATGTTGGCGACCCAAGTTCCGGCCAAGGACTGTTGGTCAGTCGCCTATTCGCCCGATGGCAAGATGCTGGCTTTCCCCAGCGGCTCAAAAATCGAACTTTGGACGGTGAAACCATTCAAGCGAAAACAGTGGTTGGAGCGGCACACGGCAAAGGTCTGGTGCGTCGCCTTTTCACCCGATGGGAAAGTGCTGGCATCTGGAAGCGACGATTTCTCCATTAAGTTGTGGAGCGTCAAAAACCACAAGGAAATTGGTCGTTTCGGAAAGGCACACAAGTACGGCGTACATAGCGTCTGCTTTTCGCCGGACGGACGATTCTTGGCTTCGGGTGGTTTTGACGGCACGGCCAAGATATGGGATTGGGAGGCCGGACACGAGCTCGCGACTCTATTGGTTGGGCAACCGAGGGGTCCATTGGCAGATGATTTGCATCTAGTGAACTGCGTCACCTTCTCTCCGGACGGACATACGTTGGCGGTCGGAGGTTATAATCCGGGTCATCTGCAGCTGTGGAAACTAGAGGGCACTATCGAGTGAGACTGCTTGTGTTTAGGGAGTTCGGTGATTGCAAATGTTCTGTAAACAACGGCCACACGTGTTTCCTACACTTGGTAACCTGTTGCGATGAATACTGGCCTGATTGATCTCTTCTGCCGGCACGCCGCAGCCGCTTTCGACAAGCAGCTGCGCCTGAACGACCTAGTCGGCGAGGAAGATTGGTATTTCAACATGGCGTCTGGCCTGTTGTCCTTCGGTCAGCATCTGCACTTCCACGCCCAGGTTCTCGGCACGGAGTCCGAGGAAACGAACAGTTGGCTATGGGCTTGGGCTAACGAGGGCAGCAACATCCCACCGTCACTCCTGCAGGCCGTCTTGCAGCTGAAGGCCCTCGGCGAAGAGCAGCAAATCGCTGAACTCACCACACCCATGCTGCCGCTGAGCGAGATCGACGGCCACACGTTGGCCATGATCGCCTCCGGCGTCTGCCAGGCCAACGCCTACTACCGCTGCCCTTACGAGGGCGGTGCGGCGTTCGTGCTCATTCAGGACGACAGCTTTCCGAAACCCACCGAGCCGCCGCTGGCCCGGATTGCTTCGGTCTTCCCGCGGGCGATCTGCAGCATCGAGATTCCCGACCATAGGCTGGCCCTCCTGGGTCACCTGGACCATTACGGCCTGGCCTACGAGCAGGAAGCGGGCAAGGTGCTGGTCAAGGAGAACGGCGAACTCTTGCTGACGGCGACGTTCGACGAACTGAACCGGCTGACGAACCTGGAAGTGATGATTGATTCCGTCTCGCGGTAGCCAGCGCAAGGCGGGCTGCAATGGATGCGCCAGGGTGGCGGCGCGATGGCTAGAAAGTGTCCTTCCAGAGGTCAACAGCACAGTACCAATCACCCATTCGGGGTTTCCTGATTTGCCGAGCGCGGGTTACTTTGTGCGCTACTATTTCAAGTCAGTTCAACGAGATGGATCGGTATCTGGTGGGTGGTCCGATCGAGGGGTGTGGCATGGACCTGGATCACTTCCTGCAGAGGTTCCTGGCCACCTTTCCCGAGGACCGCCACGAGCGGCCCGCTCCGGCCGGCGACTTCGCGGACCCCTGCCCGGATGTCACGGGGATGGCCTCGCCGCGGAAACTGCAGCTCCTGAACCTCGCCGTCTCCTGTCTGCCGGAGGATGGCAGCGAATGTTACTTCGAGGTCGGCACCTACCAGGGCAAGAGTCTGATCGCCGCCCTGCTCGGTCAAAGACACTGCAGCGTCGTCGCCTGCGACAACTTCAGCGAGTTCGGCAGTTCCTCGGCAACCGACAACGCCACCACGCTACGCGCGAACCTGGAACGACACGGCCTGGCCGACCAGGTTCGCTTCTACGCGGAGGACTTCCAGACGTTACTGCCCCGCTGGGCGGCGGCAGGGCTGCCGCGAATCGGCGTCTACTTCTACGACGGCGCCCATGACGAACTCAGTCACTACGCGGCGATCCGGAGCGCTGAGACCTTGCTCGCCGACGCCGCGGTCGTCGTCATCGACGACTGGCGGCAGGCGCCCGATTCGCAGTCATATGCCGAGGCGGGGACGCAGCGGGCCCTGCGTGAATCGGCGCACGACTGGAACGTCCGCTGGGTGTTGCCCGCCCGCTACAACGGTGACCGGGAACTGTGGTGGAACGGGGTCGCGGTGCTGACGTTCCGCCGCCGCCGCCCCGAATCGTCACGGACGATCGTCGAAGCGTGCCCCTGGAAATCCGCGGTGGGAGCTGATGGACCGGCCCAGGTACCACGGTGATCCGTATTTTGCGGGCGAAATTGTTTACTACCGTGCTTGCCATTGGCGGCGTCGTCGGCCAAGATACCTGAAACCGAAACGGCGTGAGCATCAATCATCAACGCATGCACACCGACGAGATCGCCTGGCCGAGCTGAACGCCCAGGTCAGAAACTGGTGGCCCGAAGCACGCGCAGCCACTCTTTTGGTCAATAAGGCTCGCTCTGATGCTCTTCCAAAACGACACTCTCGACCCGGAAGCGCTGGCTGACCCGCGCATTCGTGCCGTCCTCGGCACCGCCGCCAGTCCTGCCCACGGTCCACTGCGGCCGGTGGACCTGGTCCAGAGTGCGATCGGGCAAGCCGACCAGCCCGTCCTGGCCCTCCTGTCCCAGGCCCTGGCTCCGGGCGCCTCGCTCCAGGAAGTGCTGCAGTCGGTGCTGGCCATCTCGGTCGCTACGGTAACTTCCCGGAGCGGCCGGCGTCGCCGCGCCGAATTTTCCCCCGAGTCACTTCAAGCGCTGGAGGAATTCGAGGCGATCCTGGTGGACCGTCCCAGGCTGGGTGCGGAGGCCGGCTTGGAACTGCTGCTCTGTTGCCTGTTGACGCACGTCGAGGAGGCAGACCAGCGCGTCCTGCCGTGGTTGGACTTGCCCAGGGCCGCCGATCTGTTGCGCCACCAGGTTCTTCAAATCAACTACGGCAAGCAGACCGACCACCCCAACCCGGCAGAGCGTCCCGTGCCTCCGCGTACTCGGGCGCCGGCGACCGAGAGCGCCCCGCCGTTGCCGCCCGAACTCGCGAACTGGGAGGACCTGACCCACCGCGCCCGCACCGCGACGCATTCCGGGGCCTTTCCGTTCGACGACGAACCGCGCTTCGAGCAGCTGTTCGCCGCGATCGCCCGGGTGCTGCACCGGCGCACCGCGAACCACGTGCTGCTGACCGGCGAACGCGGCGTCGGCAAGAGCACGATCCTCACCGAACTGGCCCGGCGCGCCGCGACCGGCCGCATCCCGTTCCTGCGGCAGCGGCGGTTCGTCAGCGTCGACTGTCGCTACGTCCCCGCCGACGAGAGCCGCCAACGACTGACCGCCATTCTCACGCAGGCGGCAGCCCGCCCGGAGTTGGTGGTCTGCCTGGACGGCTTCGCGTCGCTGCTGCGCGCCGAGCGCGGCGACCCCCGGGCGGCCTTGTTCTCCGTGCTGTCCCGCGCCCGCTGCCAGGTCATCGGGCTGCTCACGCCGCGCGAGTTCGAGGAGTTGGCCGCGGACGACCCCGACTTCGCCGAGTTCTTCACGCGCGTGGACGTGGAGGAACCCGACACCGAGTTGGCCCTGAAGATCCTGCGGCATTTCGCCCACGGCCTGCAGCACAAGTACCGGCTGAGCATCGACGACGAGGCCGTCCGCCAGGCGGTCGTGCTCTCGGCCAATTACATCCTCAACGACCACCTGCCGGCCAAGGCACTCAAGTTGCTGCACCGCGTCTGCGAAGACTTCGACTTCGAACGCAGCCAGCAGGGCCAGGCACGGGTGCGCGTGACCGTGGATGACGTGGTCCGGGCGGTCGCGGAACGTAGCGGTGTCCCGGCCGAGACCTTGCGCGGCGTGGCCGAGCGCTCCGACTACGGGCAAAGCCTGCGCGAGTACATCTTCGGCCAGGACCACGCCGTCGCCGAAGTGGCGACCGAGCTGGGCCTGATCAAGGCCGGCATGACCGACCCGCACAAACCAGCCTCCGTCATGTTGTTCCTCGGTCAGACGGGCACGGGCAAAACGGAACTCGCCAAGGCCCTGGCGCGCTTTTACTCCACGTCGAAGCGGCTGAAGACCTACACGCTGGGCAACTGCGTCGAGCCGCACAGCGTGGCCACGATCATCGGCGTGCCGCCGGGCTACGTCGGTCACGACTCCGGCGGCCGGCTGGTCAAGGAGTTGAACGCCGACCCCTACTGCGTCTTCCTGCTGGACGAGGCCGACAAGGCCCATCCCGACGTGCTCCAGCCGTTTCTCAACCTGTTCGACGAGGGTTGGGTCAACGACCAGCGGGGGGCGCGCGGCTACGCGAACAAGTCGATCTTCATCCTGACCAGCAACGTCGGGCAACGGATGATTGCCGATCTGATGCAGCAGGGCAAGACCCCCGAGGAAATCGCCGAGCGCATGAAGGAAGTGCTGTCGCAGATCCGGCACACGAAATCCGACCGGCCGGTGTTCACGCCGGAGTTCCTGGCGCGGATCAAACGAATCATCGTCTTCCGGCCCCTGGACCAGGGCGCTATGGCCGGGATCTGCCGCAAGCAGGTGGCCGAGCTGGTGCAGGGCTGGGCCGAGAAGCGCGGCAAGCGGCTGGAGATTCCAGCAGCGCTGGTGACCTATCTCGCGGACGCGGCCCACCGGCTCAACGAGAAGTCCCAGGGTAAGGAAGGCGGGCGGATCGTGCGCAAACTGCTTTCGGAGCATGTGGAGGCGCGGCTGCAACGGGAAATCTCCCAGCGGCCCGCGGACTACCAGCACGCCGCCGGCCTGGCCCTGGACTTCGTGCCGCCGACCGACGAAGGCCTCCAGTCGGCCGGCGGCACCCTGGACATTCAGGTCCGGTTTTGTCCGTGACGTGTGAACCGGTTCACGATGCCAACCGGATCGATGATTGCCCCAATTTCCTTATTCCGCCGAGTCGCTCATGCCCACGGCAGTTCCCCAGAGCCCGGTTGCACCGACGGAACTCCACCCTGATTCCAGCGGGCCGCGTCTGGCCTTTGGCCCCGCAATGCCCGGTTGGGGCTCCTGGGAATGGGTCGGACTCGACCTGGTCCAGGAATTGACAAATGACTTTTCCATCGTTGTCTTCGACCCCTGGGACGTTCCCGACAGCGATGCCGTCGTCCTCGTCAAGCATGCGCCGCCGGCCGACTGGTTGGAGCGGCTGGCACCCGACGTCCGCCTGATCTTCTGTCCGATCGACTTCTACCCGAACGCTGCGGCGATCGCCGACGACGAACGGTTCCTCCGCCGCTGCGCCCGGGTCGTGGTCCACTGCGAGCGACTCCGCCCCTACTTCGCACCGTTCGCGCCGGTGAGCTACCTGGACCATCCCATCAAATTCGCCGCCCCGCTGCGCTGCGCGTTCCAGCCCACAGGCGACTTGCTCTGGGTCGGCGTCCGCAGTAACCTGCCACCCCTGGTCGACTGGGTCAACCGTCAGCCGCTGCCGCTGCCGCTGGACGTCCTGACCAATTTCGAGGACCCGCGCCGGCCGCCGACACCCGCCGAACTCGGTTTTCAGCGCGACGGGATGGTTCGCCTCCACCCGTGGAGCGCGGAACGCCACCTCGAGTTCGCCGCGGCGGCCCGGGCGGCGCTCGACGTCAAGGCCGACGACTTCCGCAGCCGGCACAAGCCGCCGGCCAAGGCCATCGATTTTGTCGCTTCGGGCTTGCCGCTCGCGGTGAACCCCGGGGGCAGCGCCGCCGAGCACCTCGCGCGCTGCGGTCTAGTCCTGGCCGACCCGCGCGACGTGGACCGCTGGCTGTCGGAAGGCTACTGGCGCGAAACGGTGCAGTGCAGTCGCATGCTTCGGCAGTGCGCCACGAGCGCGCGCGTGACCTCCGAGTTCCGGCGCTTGATTGCTGAAGTTGTCCGCGAGTTCGGAATGTCGCCCTCCGAAGGGGCAGCGCGGCTGTCGGCGGGCCAGGCGGCCGCACCGTCAGAATGCCCGCGCCCGACGGACGCTATCACGGTCGCGTTACCCCGTTCGGGTGAACCGTCCGCCGACGCGCCAGAACCCGGCCCGCGAACCTACGAACACGCGGTCCTACTCGCGAGTGCTCGGCGCTTTGACGAAGCCCGGACCGTCCTGCGGGCGTTGCAAGGTCTCGGCGGCGACCGCGGCCGGCAAGCCCTGATCGCCAACGACCTCGCCGCCTTGGCGGCAGCCGAGGGCGACCTGGTCGCCGCCCGGGACGGCCTGCGTGCGGCGCTGGAGGCCGACCCGGACTGCGGTCCCGCCCGGGCCAACCTAGCGCTGCTGGAAGGCTCGTTCCAGGGCCCGTCGGCGGCGCCCGTAAACAGTTGCTGGTCGACGCCCGCCGCGACATCCGCCACGTCGTCGCCACCGGTCAAGGTCGCCATCCTGAGTTTCCTGTTTAACTGGCCGTCCACCGGCGGCGGCATCGTGCACACGGTCGAACTGGCGCAGTCTTTGTCGCTTGCCGGTTATGACGTCCGCCACGTCCACGTCCGGTTTCCGCCCTGGCAGATCGGCGAGGTCCGGGCCGCACTGCCGTTCCCGAGCGAAGCCCTGACCTTTGACGAGACCGATTGGCATGCCGCGGCGATTCAGGAGCGCTTTCGGTCCGCCGTTGCCGCGTTCGACCCGGACTGCGTCATCCTCACGGATTCGTGGAACTTCAAGCCCCTCCTGGCCGAGGCGGTGCGGGACTGGCCTTACTTCCTCCGCCTGCAAGCGCTGGAATGCCTGTGTCCGTTGAATAACGTTCGCCTGCTGCCGGCACCGGGCGGCCAATTCCGCCAGTGCGGACGACACCAACTTGCCACCCCGGCGGACTGCGGCGGCTGTGTCCGCGACCACGGGGAGTTCTCGGGAGCGCTGCACCGGGCCGAGCGCGAACTGAGCGGCGTCGGCACAGCCGAGTACCAGGAGCGGCTGCGGCGGGCCTTCGCCGAGGCCGAAGCGGTACTCGTGGTCAACCCCTTGGCCGAGGCGATGGTCAGCCCCTACGCCCGCGCCGTCCGCGTCGTGACCGCCGGCATGGACCCGGCGCGTTTTCCCTGGCCGCCGCCCCAGCCCGCCGCCGGCGCCAAGAAAATCATCCTGTTCGCCGGCCTGGTGGACGAGCCGATGAAGGGCTTCCACGTCGTGCGCGCCGCCGCCGAGTTGCTGTGGCGCCGCCGCCGGGACTTCGAGCTGGTCGCCACGGCCGACCCGCCCGGGCAGGTCGACCCATTCACCCGGTTCGTCGGCTGGCGGTCCCAGGAGGACTTACCGCAGCTGCTCTGGGATTGTGCGCTGCTGGTCATGCCGACGGTCGCCCAGGAGGCCCTGGGGCGCACCGCCGTCGAGGCCATGGCCGCCGGCCGCCCGGTCGTGGCCAGTCGTCTCGGCGGTCTGCCGTTCACTGTCGCCGACGGCGCCACGGGGCTGCTGTTCGAGCCAGGGGACGCCGACGACCTGGCACGCAAACTGGAGCAACTGCTGGATGACGAACCGGCGCGGGCGCGTCTGGGAGAAGCGGGTCGGCGGCGCTTTGAAGAACACTACGCCTGGCCGGTGATCGTCGAGCGGCACTACCGTCCGCTGTTGCGAAGGCGCACTCCCGCGCCACCGGCCGCGAGCCATTTGCCGGCGGGGCCGCGGCGCGCGAAGGCGCCGGGCAGTATCCGCCTCGGCTGTGTGCTCGCCGTCCAGGACCGGCCGCCGGAAATGCTGGAGCGGACCCTGCAGACGTACGCCTACCAGTCTGGGCCGGCTGCAGACCGCGTGCTGCTGGACTACGGCAGCACGCCGGAGCTGGCCGCCGCCTACCAGGCGCTGTGCGAACGGTACGATTGGCGCTGCGTCCGCGTCCGGCCGGCCGAGCCCCGCTGGTGTCTCAGTGCGGCCTATAACCTCGCGGTCGGTGCCCTCCGCCCCGAGGTGGAAGTCGTCTTCAAGAGTGACGTGGACATCCTGTTAGGCGAGGGCGTGCTGGCGGCGGCGGCCCGCCTGGGCCGGAACGCCTTCTGCCAGTTCCCTTATTTCACGGCACCTGATGGGACGCTCTACCCTGGCGCCTTTTCCACGCCGGCGCAGCTGGTCGAGCTGTTCCGCAGCCTGCGGAAGTCGACCCCCAGCGTCGGCCAGGGGTTGTTCGCCTGCCCGGCCGCCTGGTTCCGAGGTGCCGGCGGTTTCGACCTGGAATACCGTACCTGGGGCTACGAAGACCACGACCTCCGCGCGCGGGCCGAGCAGTCGCTGCCCGTGGTCGAAGCGTCGCCGTCCGAGGCCTTGCTGGTCCACCAGCACCACCCCGCGGCGTGGAGCGGCCGGGAGGACCGCGCCAACCGGGATTACTTCGAACGGTTGCGGGCCGCCGGCACCGTCACCCGCAACGGCGGGCGGCTGTTGCCCGCGGCCACGTCACCGGCCGCCGCCGCGACCGCCACGGGCCGCCGGCCACGCGTCGTCTTTGCCACCCGCTCGCTCCACGAAGAACTCTACCGGCTGTCCGACGAGTTCTTGGACTTCGACGGGACCGACGCGGGTGAACTGGAACTGGCCGGCCGGCTGCGGTTGACTGGGCTCGACGCGCCCGACTACTTCCGGGCGTTGACCCGCCTGGAGACCGATTGGGTGGTGAACCTGGACGAAGACGCCTTCCTCCTCGACCCCAGCGCGCTGCTGGGGCTGATCCGCCACATGGCGGCAAACGGCTACGCCGCCTGCGGCATGCCCGACGGCGGTGTCGTGCCCATTCGCCGCCACAACCCGGCCGCTTGCAACGCCTACTTCAACGTGCTCGACCTGCGCCGCGTGCGTCCGGTTTGCGACGACTGGGCGACCGTGCTGGCGGCCGGTCCGCGCCCCGCGCACCGGACGGTCACGGCCCCCTTTGCCGCCCGCGGTCCAGCGTCCTTTGACCACTTCGAGGACTACTACGGGTTCTTCTTCACGTTGCTCGATGCCGGTGAGCGCATCCTCTACTTGGACGCGGAGGAATGGTCGGATGGAGTCTCTACCGCCCTCCGGGGGCTCGACGGGCGGCCGTTCCTGCTGCACACCTGGTACGGTCGGGATTGGGGTGGGGACGCGGCCACCGGGGGACGGATCGCCGCGGCCGCCGGCGCCGCGCGCCGTCTCCGCCGTCCACCCCCGCGACCGGTCGTCGGCGACCCGGCACCGGCTGCCCCCGTTCACGAAAGCAACCTGGGGAAGTGGGACCCTGTATTCCGGCAGGGCGGGCCGCCGCAACCGTTCGGGGACACCCAAACCTACCAGAAGGCGGCGGACTTCCTGCGGGGCTTGGCGACCGTCGAGGACTGGGGTTGCGGCTGGGGTTGGTTCAAGCGCTACCTGAGTCCGGGGGTCGTCTACCGGGGAGTGGACGGTTCACACTCCCCCGCTGCGGACGTCGTCGCCGACCTGGCCGACTACACGTCGGCGGCCGACGGCATCCTGGTGCGGCACGTCCTGGAACACGACCCCCGCTGGGCGGCCATTCTCGGCAACGCGGTCCGCTCGTTCCGCCGGCGGTTGGTACTGGTGTTGTTCACGCCTTTTGGGGAGCAGACGCGTGCCCTCGGCTTCAACCGCGCGCTCGGGGTCCCCGACCTGTCGTTCGCCAAGACCGACCTGATGCCGTTCTTCGCGGGCCTGCGCTGCTCCCTGGAGGAAGGCCTGCGCACGCAGACCCAGTACGGTGTCGAACACGTCTTCTACCTTGAGAAAGAGTGAGCGTTCAGCCCATGACGCGGATCGCCATCATCTACGACGATCAAGTCCGGCCCGAAACCACCGGCGGCTACTGCCGGCGGGCGCTGGGCGGGCTGGCAGAAGTCGAGCACTTTCTTCCTGCGGCCGCCGACCACATTCCCCCGAGCGGGTTCGATCTCTACCTGCGCGTCGACGACGGCCTGGACTGGGTCGTCCCGGAAGACCTCCGCCCCTGCGCCTGGTGGGCGATCGACACCCACCTGGACTTCGGTCGCTGCCTGGAACAGGCCCGCCGGACCGACCTGACGTTCGCCGCGCAGCGCGACGGGGCCGAGGCCCTGCGGCAGGCCGGCATCACCGACGCGACCTGGCTGCCGCTAGCCTGCGACCCGGACGTCCACGCCCGGCACGACTTGGCCAAGGACTTCGACGTCTGCTTTGTCGGCAACCTGGCGCCCGGCCCGCGCACCGAGTTGTTAGAGTTGCTCCGCGGCCACTTCCCCAACACGTTCGTGGGCCGTCGTTACTTCGAGGAAATGGCCAAGACCTACTCGGCCGCCCGGGCCGTGTTCAACCGCAGCATTCGCAATGACGTCAACATGCGCGTCTTCGAGGCACTGGCCTGCGGCTCGCTGCTCGTGACCAACGACCTGGACGCCAACGGCCAGTCCGAGTTATTCCGTGACGGCGTTCACCTGGCGACCTACCGCGAGGCCGATGAGCTGCTGGACAAAGTCCGTTTCTACCTGGACCATCCCGAGGCCCGCGCCCGGGTCGAAGCGGCCGGCCGGCGTGAGGCGGTCAGCAAGCATACCTACCGCTTGCGGATGGCACGGTTGCTGGCTGCGGCCGAGCGGCTTCCCCGGGCGGTCGCCGTGACGCGACCGCCCGCGACGCGACCGGCCGCCGCGGCCGAGCCTCACGATCAGGGGCCGCCCGTGCCACCGGTCGACCCGGGCTATTTCGAGCACGGCCGGCCGGAATTGCTGGCGCGCATTCCCGCCCAGGCCGGTCAGGTGCTCGATGTCGGTTGTGGCGCCGGTCGGCTCGGCGAAGCGCTCAAAGCCCGGCAGCCGGTCCGCGTCACCGGTCTCGAACGCGACGCGCAGGCGGCGGCCGCCGCCCGGCAACGGCTCGATGAGGTGCTGGTCGGCGACGTCGAGACGCTGGCGGTGCCCTTCGCCCCCGCCGCTTTCGATTGCGTCGTGTGTGGTGACGTGCTGGAGCACCTGCGCGACCCCTTGACCTTCCTGCGCCAGGTCCGCGGCTGGCTGCAGCCCGACGGCACGCTGGTGGTCAGCCTGCCGAATGTCCGCCACCACACGGTCCTGCGCGGCCTGCTGGACGGCCACTGGACCTACGAGCCCGCCGGGCTGCTCGACGACACCCACCTGCGGTTTTTTACGCGCCGCGAGGCCGAGAAATTGCTGTTCCGCGCCGGGTTTCAACTGCTGGCGCTGACGCCCCTGCCGGGCCCCGAGCACGGTGCCTGGGTGGCCCAGGGACGGCCGGGGGAGGTCCAGATCGGCGGGCTGCGCGTCGGCGGCCTCACCCCCGAGGCGGCCGAGGAATTTTACACCTACCAGTACCTGCTCGAAGCCCGGCCCGCGCCCGCAGCCGATTTCGGACTGACTTCGGTCGTGGTCTTGACCCACAACGAGCTGGCTTACACCCGACAGTGCGTGGCCAGCCTGCGCCTGCTCACCGACGAACCCTACGAACTGATCTTCGTGGACAACGCGTCCACCGACGGCACGCGCCGCTACCTGGAGGCACTGGGCGCGGCCGACCCCCGCGTGCGCTTGATCGCCAATGACACCAACCGCGGCTTTCCGGTGGCGGCCAACCAGGGCATCCGCGTGGCCCGGGGTCGGCAGGTGCTGTTGCTCAACAACGACACCGTGCTCACCACCGGCTGGCTCCGCCGCCTACTCCAGGCCCTCCACGCCGACCCAACCGTGGGCCTGGTCGGCCCTTGTTCCAACCACGTCAGCGGCGAGCAGCAGGTGGCCGCCCGCTACGACGACGATCTGACGGGGCTGGACGGCTTCGCCTGGGACCGGGGCCAAGCCCACGACGGCGTCCGCGAGGAAACCGACCGGCTGGTCGGCTTCTGCCTGCTCATCCGCCGGGAGGTCATCGACGCAGTCGGGCTGCTGGACGAACGCTTCGGCCTGGGCTGCTTCGAGGACGACGACTACAGTCGGCGCGCCTTGCGGGCCGGCTACCGCGCCGTGATTGCCCGGGACGCGTTCGTCCACCACTTCGGCAGCCGAACTTTTGCGGGGGCGGGAATAGACCAGCTCGGCCTGCTTCGGACCAATCGGGCGCTGTACCTCCAGAAATGGGAGGCGGACGGGCGACCGTCGCCGCACCCAGCGGCGCCGGCCCCGGTTCGTTCGGCGCCGGCGGCCCCGCTGCCCGCCGCGCCCGCCGGCGGCGCCGACCCTCGCGTGCTGGTGATTGCCCACGTCGGTTTCTTCCGCGACCGCTTGGACAAGAGCCATTACTACCGCTACGAGGCCCTGGCGCGGCGGCCGGGCGTCACCCTGTTCGGCCCCGGCCTGCCCGGCTACCGCCCGGGGATGTCCGCCCGCGAGGCCGTCGAGACGGCCTGCGGGGGCGTCTGGCCCGACGTCATCCTCCACGGCGGCGACGTCCGCGCCTCGAACGTGCCCCTGGTCAGCGGCTTGACCGACGTACCGGCGCTGACCGCCCTCGAACTGATGGACTCCTGGACGTTCGAGGACCGACAGCTCGAGTTCATCCGCCGCCAGCGCTTCGACCTGGGGCTGATGCAGGAAGGCGGGCACCACCTGGCGTTTTACCAGGAGCACTGTCCCGACACCCGGTTTGCCTGGACGCCCCACGCCGTAAACACCGGGCTGTTCCGCGACCACGGCCTGCCGAAGGAGTACGACGTGATCCTGTACGGGGCCGTCAACCCCGAGGTTTACCCCTTGCGGGCACGTCTCGCGCGGCTGCTGGCGCGCCAGCGCGACCTCCGGATTCGGCACATCCCGCACCCGGGGTACTACCCGGCGGGCGACGCCCAGGCGGCCGTGGTCGCGGGCGAGGAGCTGTCGCGGGAGATCAACCGGGCCTGGATCGGCATCGCCACGCGCAGCATCTACCACTGTTTCCTGATGAAGTACCTGGAAATCGCCGCGAGCCGCACCCTGGTCGCCGGGGATTTGCCCGACACCGCGCGCCCCGTCTTCGCGGGCGGCTGCGTCGAGCTCCACCTGGGGCAGTCGGACGAGGAGATCCTGGCTGCCCTGCGCGGCCATTTGGCCGACAAGGAGCGACTGCGGGCCCTGACCGACACGGTGCACCGACGGGTCCTGGCCGAGTGTTCGACGGACGCCTTCGCCGACCGCTTGCTGGCCCACCTGCGTGAACGCCTGGCGGAGTGGCGGTCGACCCGCCGGCCCCGGTCGCTTCCGCCCGCCGTACCCGTGCGAGGCGCAATGCCGAGTCCAGGGACGCCGCCCGCCGTTCGCGCCGCGCCGGAGTTCGGTGCCGCGACCGCCGGCAGCGCCGCTCTGCCTGAGAACCGGGGCGCCCTGACTGACCCGTTCCAGGTGGCGGCCGCGCCCGCCGGAGGCTTGCTGTTGGCGCGGCCCCGACCCCAGCTTTCTTTGTGCATGATCGTCCGCGACTCGGCGCGCACCCTGGGGGCGTGTCTGCAGAGCATCCGCCCCTGGGTCGATGAGATGATCGTCGTCGATACCGGCTCCCGGGACCACACGCCGGAACTGGCGGCCCGCCTGGGGGCGCGGGTCGTTCACTTCCCCTGGCCGGACAGTTTTGCGATCGCCCGCAACGAGTCCTTGCGGCATGCCCGCGGCCGCTGGGTCTTCTGGATGGACTCCGACGACACCATCGACGCCGCCAACGGCCGGCAGCTGCGCGAACTCAGCGCCCGGTCGTCCGACCC
>JAEUIF010000018.1 GCA_016795185.1 Planctomycetia bacterium
CGCGACGCGGTGCGCCTGGCGCTCGTGGAGAGTCCCGAACTGACCGTGGTGCGCCAGCGGCGCGAGATCGCCCAGGCCGGCATCGTGCTGGCGCGGCTCTACCCGCACAATCCGATGCTGAGCCTGACGCCGCGCGCCTGCGCCGGACCGCAGACCGCCGGCATCATCGAGCCGTTCACCATCGAGACCTCGCTGACTCTGGAGATCGATCGGAAGGAGCAGCGTCGGCTGCGCCGCCAGGTGGCCCAGTGTGCTCTATCACGCACGGAGTGGGAGGTCGCCGCGGAAGAGTTGGCTGTCGTCGGCAAGGCGTTGCGCGCCTTCAATACCACCCTCTACCGTGAGCAAAAGCTGCGCTTGCTGGGCGAGCAAGTCCAGCTGGCTCAGCGCAGTCTGGCAGACGTTGAGAAGCTGCACGAGAAACGTAAGGAAAAGCTGCCGGCGGGTGAGCGGGTGCTATTGCAATTCGAGATTCAGGAAGCGAAGGCTCAGGAGGTCGCCGGCCGTGGGCCGCTGGTCGCCGCGGAACAGGAGTTCCGGCAAGTGTTCGGCCGCGTCCGCACTCCGGCGATCCAGGGTGTGCTCCAACTGACGGACGAAGATCACGCTGTCGCCGATCTCGAAACGCAGGCCCTCACTGCCCGGCCCGACCTGCGCGCCCGGCAAGCGGCACATGCGGAAGCCCTGGCGGCCCTCGGTCTGGAACAGGCATCCCGTTTCGGCAACCCCGTCTTTGGGCCGTCGTACGGCACTCAGGAAGCGGCGGCCCATTACATCGGGGTCACAATCACCTTCGGCCTACCAATGTGCAACCGCAAACAGGGCGAGATTCGCCTGCGCGAAGCCGAACTCCACCGCGCCGCGCTGGAAATCGGCCAGCTTGAGATTCAGATTCGCCAAGAGGTGTCGGCGGCCCTGGCCCGCATCAACCAGGTCCAGGACGTGGTGCGTCTCTACCGCGATGAGTATCTGCCTGCCCTGCGAGCGCGCTTGCAGGAGCTGCAAAGGCTTTACCTGGAGGACGATCCCGCCGTCGATGTCCAGCAGGTGCTGGAGCTATTCCGCCGCTTGCTCAAGGCGAGAGAAAGCTACCTCGACGCGCTCTACGAGCACGCTCAATTGAAGGTGGATCTGGCGCTGGCTGCGGGCGATGTCGAACTGGCCTTCAATCCCTGAGCACTGGCCAGCCGTCCGCGCCTACTTCACTGCTTCATTCTTGCTGCCGCCAGGGGCCAGCACGATGTCGAAGACGCCAACGCTATAGTTGCCGCCGTTGCCCTTCTGCTCGCGAAGGTCGATGATGAGCGATTCCTTGATGAAATCGTCGGTCGCGTTGTGCGGATCGCCCTTGAAGTAGAGCTGCGTCACCAGCGTCTTGTAGCCGGGCACGCGGACCAGGTAGTGAATGTGGCTGGGCCGCCATTCTTTCGGCCCGATCTGGTACGCGCCCGGATGGATCGATTCAAACTCGTAGTAGCCGGTCTCATCGGTCAGCAGGCGGGTGCGGTTCAGGAAGACGTCCTTGGCGGGCGGGTTCTTGGGGTCGTCGTTGTCGTAGCGGCCCTTGGCGTTCGCCTGCCAGACGTCGAGCACGGCGTTGGCCAGCGGCCGGCGGGTGTCCAGACCCCACACACGACCGGAAATCAGGAGCACCTTGCCCGGTTCCAGCGGCGGCGTCACCTTGCCCCGGAACGGCGCGCCGGTGCGGTAGTACGGGCCGAGGATGTTATCCTCGGTGGCTCCGGCTTTCTCCGGCAGCTGCAAGTTGGCGGCGCGCTTGTCCTGATAGACGTTGCCGCGCTGGTCGTTGTTGAGCGACTTCTGCTCGGAGCCGGGATTGGCCCGGGGTTGCCCCGGCTGCACTGCCTGTCGCTCGGCTTGCAGGAAGCGGGCGTAGCTGCCGAGCGTGCCGCTGGCCTCCGTGGGCCGTGCATCCGCGCGCAGCACCAGGCCGGCCGAACCGAGGGCCGCCAGACCGACGCCCTGACGAACGAAATCCCGACGGGAGAAACTGCTCATGATAACCCCCCAAGGTGATGCGTGCGATCCAGCGCGTCCGTTGGTCCCCGATCCCTGATGCTGAGATTTTAGCGTGTTTTCGCGCGAGGGGCTGTAACGGATTGGTAACGGAGCCGTTGACCAATCGCCAACTCCCTGGAAGCTCGCGTGCCACCGTCAGGGTTGCAGCACGCCGTGCTTGTGGAACCAGTCTTGCAGGTGCTGGTTCACTTCCTTCGATTTTTCCTGATGCAGGCCGTGGCCGACACCGTCGAACAGTGCGCGCGCGACGGGCACGCGGTTCTTGTCGAGAGCGTCCTTCAAGGCAGCAGACATCTCGGGACGCACCGTGGTGTCGGTCGTGCCGTGGAGTATGCAGAAGGGCGTGCGTATTTTCCCGGCTGCATCACTGGAGGGTGCGGGAAAGCCCTCTCGGGGCGCGACGCCGCCCGCCGTGATCGCAGCGGCTTTGATCCGGTCGGGCGCGGCTGCCGCCAGTCCGATGGTGACGAATGCTCCCATGCTGTTGCCGTAAGCGCACAGTCGTTTCTGATCCACGGCGGGCAGGCTGGCCAGGATGTCCAGGCATTTCGCGGCGCGGGCCAGGTTCTCGGCACTGGCCCCGTAGGTCTTGCGGTCGCCGTCGCCCTTGGCGTGCGTGTAGTCGGGCGCGATGCAGATGAAACCCCACTTCACGAATTCGCGCGCCTTGGGCATGGCAAAGCCCTCCGCGCTCCCTCCCAGGCCGTGGCTAATGAGAATGGCTGGAAATGGCCCCTTGCCTTCCGGCTGGAACAGCAGGCCCTGCATCTTCAACTTGTCGTCTTGATAGGTCCAGCGCGTCCCGTCGAGTTTTAAGCCCGGCAACGGCTCGGCCTGGGCAGTCCCGGCGATGAAGCCGGCCACGAGGCCCGCCAGCATCAATGTGCATTTCACGACGCTTCCTCGCACGCATGGTGATACGTAGGCGTAGCACAACCATGAAACACCGCGTACGGCCCAGCGGGTCGCGCACTACAGGCAAAATGGCAAATCGCCG
>JAEUIF010000121.1 GCA_016795185.1 Planctomycetia bacterium
CGCTTCGGAGAAGCGTAGAGTTCCACGCTTCTCCGAAGCGTCGCGAACCGGAAACAAACCGACCGCTTCAAAAATTCCCATCAACTGCCCTTGATCCATCGTACCTCGGTTTCATACGCTCCAACCATGATGAGTCCCCGAACCCCAGCACGTCGCTGACGCCCGATTTCAACCCTGGCTTCCGCACCCCTCATGCGCACCTACCTCGCCGCCGCCTTCGTCCGCCTTGCGCGCTGGCTGCACCCCAAGGCCGCCTCGCCGTCCTGGCGCGACGGGCCGTGGACCAGCCCTCCTTTCCTGAATGCCTCGCACCGCCAGCCTTCGCCCCAGGAATTGCTGACGGAACTCAAGGGCGCGGCCTGGACCTGCGCCAGCCTGAATGCCGCCGCGTGTGCCCACCACGCGCCGCGCCTGTACGTCGCCACGCATGACGAGCAACCGCCGCCGCGCTGCCGGACGCGCACGCTGTCGCGCGCGGCGGATGAACGTCTGCGTGCGCTGCCCTACTTGCCCGCCGCGCGCTCGAAGTCCGTCCAGATCGAGGAAGTGCTCGATCACCCGCTGCTGACGCTGCTGCGCCAGGTGAATCCCGTTCACAATCATTTCGATCTTTTCGAGATGACCACGCTCTACCAGGAAGTGCAGGGTTCGGCCTACTGGTATCTTGCCTTCGACGCGCTGGGCGTGCCGACGGAAATCTGGCTGCTGCCGAGCCAGCACGTCACGCCGCGGCGCGAGCCGGGCAGCGCCAATATCGTCGATTACTATCTCTATCGCGGCGGGGCCAGCGAACAGCGGTTCGCGCCGCGCGAGATCATTCACTTCCGCTATCCCGATCCGCGCGACCCCTACCTGGCCGGTCTGAGTCCGTTGCGCGCCTGCTTCGAACAGGTGGCGCTGCTCTCCGACTATGCCGCCATGAAGCGAGCCATCTACGACAACCACGCGCTGCCGTCGGCCGTCATCAGCCCGGACGAGGCGCTGGGCGATGAGGAGCGGGACCGGCTCGAAGCTCAGTGGAACGAGCGCTTTCGCCGTGCGGGCAGCGGCCGGGTGCTGATCGGCGAGAGCAGCCTGAAGGTGCAGCTGCTGTCGCAATCGCTCGGCGATCTGGCCGCTCTCGCCGACATGCGCGCCACCCGCGAGGACATTGGCAACGCCTTCCATGTGCCGCTCGCTTTTCTCACCAGCGAGACCAACCTGGCCAACTTGCAGGCCGCCGAGCATCAGCATCTGGCCAAGGCGGTCGCGCCGCGCATCCAGCGGCGCGACGAGAAGCTCAACGAGCAGCTGGTGCCGTTGTTCGATCCCACCGGCCGGCTGTTCCTGGCCAGCGACGACCCAGTGCCCGCCAACCGCGAAGAGCACCTCAAACAGCAGGAAGCCGACCTCAAGTTCGGCGTGGTGACGATCAACGAGGTCCGCCAGGAACGGGGCCTGCCGCCGGTCGACTGGGGCCACACGCCCTGGCTGCCGTTGCACTGGGCACCTTCGGATTACCAGCGGTCCGACCTGATGGCCGATGCCGGCCGCAATCGCGAATGAACTATCGGCACCCCGTTCGTAGTTCCGCCTTCAGGCGGTCGAGCGACTCGCCGCCTGAAGGCGGAACTACCAACCAAGACCCAAGCGAACCTTTACCGGAACTCTCACCATGTCTTTCCTCACGCAACACTACGGCCCCTGCGAAGGACCGCTCGGCTTTCCCATGCCCGACCGGGCGGCCCAGGCGCTCGACGCCATCCTGCAAGGGCTGCCGAAGTCCAGCGAGTTCGCCTACCGCCAGGTGGTCAGCGAGAAAGCGCCCTCGGAGCTGCTGACCGGCGAACGCGCCGACGTCAGCTGGATCACCTGCGAGGACCCCGACCGCGCCCACGAAGTGGTGCTGGCGCGCGGCCTGGACGAGAGCCAGTTCAAGCTGAACCCGATCGTCACGCTGCAACATGCGTATCACTTGCCGCCGGTGGGCCGGAGCCTCTGGCGGCGCGTGGTGAAAGACGGGGAGCGTCGCGGCGTGAAGGCCAAGACGCACTACCCGCCGCGCCCCGCCGGCTGGCCCGAGGCGGTCTGGCCGCCGGACGTGGCGTTCTCGCTGGTGCAAGCGGACCTGCTGCGCGGCAAAAGCATTGGCTTCCTACCGACCAAGGTGCATACCCCCACGTCCGACGAGCGCCGGCAGCCCGGGTGGGAGCACGTCGAGCTGGTCATCGACCGCTGGTTGCTGCTCGAGTACGCCTGCTGCTACCTGCCCTGCCAGCAGCACGCCGTGGTGGAAGCGGTCTCGAAAGCGCCGCCGATCCCCGAGGAGTTTTTGAAGGCGATCGGGCTCGACCTGCCGCCGCTGCCCGCCATCGGCTTCACGCCGCTCGAAGAGTACGAGCAAGCGCTGAACCGCACCCTGGTTCAGCTCGACCTGGCCACACTGGGCAAGCAGATCGTGCAAACCCAGCTTGACCGCTTGCGCGGGCGCATCTGAGTTTGCAACTGACCACTGACGACTGACCACTGACTCTTCACCCGTCAGGCCCCTTCCCGCCGGCGATGGACCCCAAGCCATCAAGCGGGCAGCCCGGAGACGGTTTGCCGTCCCGCGTCCCTTCATTCCCAAGCGAGGTACTTTCCGTGTTCGTGCAACTCACCAAGGATTTCCTGGGCCATCCGCCTGGCAAACGCATCGACGTGGCCGACGAGCATGGCCGATTGCTGATCCAGCGCGGCGTCGCGGAAGCGGTCGCCGACGATCCGCTCGCTCCGCTCCTGACCCGCGCCACCGAGCAGCTGACGCAACGGTTGTCCGAGGGCGTCAACGCCGCGCTGAAGCAGTTCGCCGATGCGCAGAGCCAGTCGCGGCGCGTGCAGCGGCCGATCCTGTTCGGCGACCAGGGCGAGGACGAGGGCCACCCGAAGAAGTCGTTCGGCGACTGGCTGCTGCACGTCGCCCGCCACGACGAAGCCTATCTCGAAAAGACCTACGGCACCGTCCGCGCCAAGGCCGCGCTGAACGAAAGCAGCGGCACCGGCGGCGGCTACCTGGTCCCGCCCGAGTTCTACGACGGCCTGCTGAAAGTGGTCGGCGAGCAGACCTTCTTCCGCCGCCGGGCCTTCGTGCAGCCGATGGCCAGCGCCACGCTCCAGTTCCCGTACCTCGACGCGACCTCGGTGCAGGCGGCCGGCGTCTCGCCGTACTTCGGCGGCGTGCAGCTGACGTGGACCGAGGAATCCCAGACCCGCACCGAGACGCAGCCCGCCTTCAAGATGCTGGAGCTGAAGGCCCACGAGCTATCGGGCTACGCCGTCAGCTCGAACGTGCTGGTGCAGGATGCGGGCATCGGCCTGGAGAAGTTCCTGATGACGCTCTTCGGCCAGGCCATCGGTTGGTTCGAGGAGTACGCCTTCCTGCAAGGCAACGGCGTCGGCAAGCCGCTCGGCGTGTTGAACGCGCCGGCCACCCTCGCCGTGAATCGCAACGCCGCCAACCAGGTCAAGTTCGTCGATGTCGCGGCCATGCTGGCGAAGCTGCTGCCCAGCTCGCAGCGGCGGGCGATCTGGGTGGTGCATCCCTACGTCCTGGCGCAGCTGGTGCAGCTGGCGGACAGCGGCGGGCGCATCATCTGGGTGCCCAACAACGGCGGCCTGCAAGACTACGTGCCGGGCACGCTGTTCGGCTTGCCCGTGGTCACCACGGAAAAGGTGCCGGCGCTGGGCACGCGCGGCGACTGCTCGCTGATCGACCCACAGATGTACATCATCGGCGACCGCATGCAGATCGAGATCGTCGCCAGCGAGCACGTGAATTTCCTGAAAAATCAGATGACCTGGCGGATCGTGGAGCGCATCGACGGCCAGCCGTGGCTCGAACGGCCGATCACGCTGCAAGACGGTACGTCGACGGTGTCGCCGTTCGTCGTTCTGAACTAACTCTCAACCTCGTTTAGCCGCGAGCCGGAGGCGAGCGCTGGTGAATAGCGCTCGCCTTTGGCTCGTGGCTCAACGGACCACCCACAGGACCAACGACTCATGATTACCGAACAGCTCACCCAAGCCCTGGCGATCGCCGCCGCACCGATTCATCCGCAGAGCGTCGGCGTCGGCAATGCCGATACCGGCGGCATCGACATGGCGAAGTTCCGCCGCGCCCTCTTCATCCTCGACGTCGGTGCTTTCGGTTCCAGCGCCACCGTTGACATGAAGTTGCAGGAATCGACCGACAACAGCAGCTTCACCGACCTGGCCGGTACGGGCGTCGCCATCACCCAGCTGGCGGCGGCGGGCGGCAACAACCGCTTCGCCACGCTCGAAGTCCGCGCCGGCCAGCTGACCAAGCGCTACGTCCGCGCCCGCATCGCCGTGGGCACGGCCGCCACCACGCTGCAATGCCTGGCGCTCGGCGGCGAGGCGGTGGCCAAGCCGGCCAGCGCCTACGACATCGCCGCCGTGGCCCAGCGCGTCGTCGCCGGCTGACCACTTCACTGGTGCAAAGTCCGGGGAGCGGTTGCCTGAAGTACGTCGGGCTTTCCAGCCCGACACGCACCGCCGGGCCACTATCGCGCCCGTGGAGGTGGGTCCGTTCGGGTAACACCGCACAGCACCGGGGCTGCGTGTGGGGCTGGAAAGCCCGACGTACTCTGGCCGCTGGGGCAACCAGTCCCGGGACACTCACGAGGGATTCGCTGATTGTAGGGCACCCCTTGCGTCGGTCGGCGAGACGCACCCTATGTTCTCTTTCCACTGACCACTGACACATCCCATGCCCGACCTCATCACCAACGCCCGCGCCCGCATCAATCTGCCCAGCGCCGTCGCCGGCGACGATACAGCCATCAACACGATGATCGCCGCCGCCAGCCGAGCGATTCAGCGCTACTGCCGGCGCGACTTCGTCTCGACCAGCTACGACGAGCTGTATCACGGCAGCGGCCAGGCGCGCTTGCTGCTGCGGCAGTATCCGGTCCTCAGCATCCAGGCGGTGCGCTGTCGGCTGGCCACGGTGCTGACCGTCATCAACAGCAATCTCACGCTGAATCAGCTGGCCCGCATCAGCGTGACCGCGACGGGCCTGTCGCTGGTCCGCACTGCCAGCGGCGTCAGCACGACCGACACCATCACCTTCGCGGCGAACGTCACGCTGAGCGCGCTGGCCGCCGCCGTCAACGCGCTCGGCAACGGCTGGGCCGCGCAGGTCATCGCCGATTACGGCAGCTGGCCCTCGGCCGACCTGCGCGGGCCGCAGGGAGCCATGCAAGCCTGGGGCCAGGTGGCCGAGCTGAAGCTGCACACGGCGACGCTGGCGGACTATCAACTCGACGAGCGCCGCGGCTGGCTGCTGCACCCTGGTTCCATGTGGCCGGTGGGCCGCCAGCAGTTCCGCGTGCAGTACACCGCCGGCTATGCCACGGTGCCCGAGGACGTGCAGGAAGCCTGCGCCGAACTGACCGCCACCTGGTTCCTCCAGCGCGGCCGCGATCTCAGCCTGCGCCGCGAGGACACTGCCGGCACCTATCGCTTTGAAGCGACCGACAGCGACCAGCTACCGAAGCGCATCCGCGCGCTGCTGCGGCCTTATCGCTATCACCGCGTCCTGAGCGAGCAGGGATAAATTGGCCTGGCGAGCGGCGGGCGCTAGTGCAGTTTGCGACCGGCTGGGGCGGTTCGCACAGCGGACCCTACCGAATTACCGTAGGGTCCGCTGTGCGGACCGTAGTGCCCGGTGCTGCATCCACCCGTAAACACTAACCCGCTGGTTGAAGCGTCAGTTTCAGGCTGTACCAACAGCGGGCTGACGCCCGCCGCTCGCTTTCCCAGGAGTTCCCGTCGTGTCTCTGTTGTTGCCCGTCAACGCCGTCGTTGATGTGTATCGCGGCTTCAATGCGGCGAACCCGTATCCGGGCGGCGGCAGCACGCCGGCCGTCGAGGGCGCGCGCGGCCATCTGAAGCAGCACGTCCGCCACGGGCGCTTCGGCAGCGCGGCGGGCCTGAAATGGACCACGGTGCTCTACCTGCCGCCCGCTACCGATGTCCGCAGCGCCTACGATGCGCAGCTCAACGCCTGGACGCCCGCCAACGCTGATACCATCGTGCTGCCGGATTATCCCCGCGAGGGCTGGTGCACCGCGTTTCTCGTCGTCCTGGTGCAACGGATGCATCGCGGCACGGCGGCTGAATGTCTCCGCGTTTGCCTGGACCGGCTGCAACCCCGGCAGGGCGGCTGCATCCGCGCGGGCTGCTGCCCCGATATGCCGGCGACGCTGTACGCCACCGTGCCCCTTGGCACCGGCTGCCCGTGCCTGGACGGCACCGTGGTCCCGCTCACCTACGACGCGGACAGCGATGCCTGGACCGGCAGCCAGACCGTGTGCAACGGCGAGAATTTTACGCTGACCTTCCGCTGCACCGGCACGTCCTGCCTGAATGCCACGTTGCTGGTCAGCTTCGAGGACCACGGCGACGTGGGGCCGGTGCCGGTCGCGCCGCCCTGTGGCTGTTCGCCGCTGTTCATGGCCTTCGCGGGCATCGAGTTTGCCGAACCCGGCGGCGAGTGCGTCGGCGGCATCGCGGTGGTAATCACGGTGTAGACCTCGTTCCCAGGCTCTGCCTGGGAACGCACCTCGCGAGGCTCCGCCTCGCGGTACCGCCCCCGACGTAACCCACCGGGAATGATGGGAAACGGTGTCCCGAGGTTTGCTGACATTCGAGGCAGAGCCTCTTGAGGTGCGTTCCCAGGCGGAGCCTGGGAACGAGGATGGTGGAAGATGACAATGCCTTGTCACTGCGAAGCCCCCAATGCCGACTGCCGGCGCGCCGGACTGCCGATGGTTGGCCGGCTCTGGCAGCTGTGCGCCGGCGTCAGCTGCACCGCAGAAGCGAGCGACGCCTACCGCCGTTCCTGGGACGAGCAATCTGGCCGCCGCCAAGCCCGCTGCATCCACCTCGGCGCGGACACCGGGCAGCGCCGTCGCTGCCCAAGCTGCCGTGGACATGTTGAATTGAAGATATTTGCATGTTTGCATCCGGCGCACGCCGCCGCGCCAACGACCACGCTACCGGACTGCCAGCACTGCCCCGACCACACGGAATCGCTGCCATGAGCCTGCCTGTCGCCGCCAATGTCACCGTCGATATCTATCGCACCGCCGATCCGGGCAGTCCCTATCCCGGCGGCAGCCCCGCCGTCGCGGGCGTGCCGGGCCATCTGCGCCCCGCCGCGACCAACGGCCGTTTCGGCTCAGCCGACTGGTTGAAGTGGACGCACCTGCTCTACCTGCCGCCCGGCACCGACGTGCGCGACGCTTACAACAGCCAGCTCGATCCGGCGCGGGACGACACTCTCGCCGACACGGTCATCCTGCACGACAGCACCGTGGGCGGCCGGAAGACCGCTTACTACGCGGTCTTCGTCGAGGTCGTGGCGCGCGGCACCGCCGTGCAGCACCTGCGCGTCTACCTGGACCGCTTCCAGCCGTCCGCCTGGCCGACCGACTCGCTGTAGTCGCGAACTTTTTTTCGCAACCGCCATTGACACATCGCACCCCAGGTTTGTCCAATGTCCAAAGATACTGAACAAGTGAACACTATGAATGGCACCGGCAAGCTCCTCTGGTGGTTGATGGGCATCCTGGCCACGCTGCTCACCGGCAGCGCCAGCGCCTGGCTGTCGTCCATGCACACACTGACGCGCGTTCACGGCGAGAAGATCGCCGTGCTCGAAGTGCAGCTGGACATGCAACGGCAGCAGCTGGAGCGCATCGACCGCAAGCTGGACCGGCTGCTGGACACCGAGAAAGGGAACCGCTGAATGAACGCTGTCGCCTTGCTCAAAGCCCTGCTCATCAACGCGGCGTATCAGGGTTCGACCGCCGTCTGCGCGCCGCTTCAGGTCGCCGACGGCAAACCGTTGCCCATCGATCCGTTCATCCAGGATGCGGGCCTGCAAAAGAAGGGCGTGCTGGTCTACGAGGAAGCCAAGGTGCAGTATCACGCCATCCTGCGCGCCTTTCACGACCAGACCGGCATCTGGCCCGATCCGAAAGTCGCCAGCGAGTCCGGCGTCGCTCCCAGCATTCCTGGCCTGCTCGCCCAGGCCGCCGGCGCGCTCGCCCGCCTGCCGAGGGAAACGCCGGTGGGCACCATCGGCCAGCTGCTCGACCTCCTGTCGAAGTTCAACTCCGAAGCCCCGCGCCAGCCGGGGCAGGAACTGTGAAGTGTGCTTTGTCAGTGGTCAGTGGTCAGTT
>JAEUIF010000132.1 GCA_016795185.1 Planctomycetia bacterium
GACCCGACCACTGGGAGCAGCGGCAGTCGGAGCGTTTGACCAAGCAGTTGGTCCGGCGTCTGGAAAGTCTCGGTCATAAAGTCACTCTGGAAAAGTCACCCGCTGCGTGAGTTATTTTTCAGAGCAGCAGCGTCGCGAACCAACAAAGAAGCACGGGGCGAGGCCGGCCCCTTGGCCCGCCTCGCCCCGTGCGGCAGCGATGCGCGTGTCATCGCCTCAATATCGCAGGCCCACGGTGAACAGCAGATTGAGGTCGGTCACCTGCGTGCCGTCCACCGGCAGGCGGCGGTTGTACGAATCGTGCCATTCGAGGCGCACGCCGGTGATGATGGCGAAATCGCCCCAGGGCCATTCCACGTCGCTGTGGACGGCGACGATCGGCCCCCAGTTCCAGGTCGTGATCCGGCGAAAGCCGATCGCGGTGCCGTTCAGCCCAAGCCGGCCAGCGCCGTAGAGCGCGCCCGCGTCCCAGCCCACGCGCCAGTTGCGGTCGCAGGAATCGCCGCTGCCCGCCAGCCAGTACTCCCGGCCCACGGTGGCGTTGACCATCGTCCGGTTCATGTCGCGGACGGTCGAGGGATCGCCCTGGATAATTAAAGGCGTCTGGTTGCCCTCACCGTTGTTGTAGATGTTGGCAATGCTCAGATCGACGGTCCAGGCGCGGTCCATGGGTGCGTTGAAGAAAATGCTGCGCCCACCGAACTGGATCATCCAGCCGGTGTTGAGGCGGTCGCTGATCTCGCCGCCGCCGACGACGAACGCGAAGCCGGTGCGGGCGTACAATTCGGTCCAGATGGGACCGTCGCCGCCGACCGGCCCGCAGCAATTCGGCTGTGCGTAGGTCATCCAGTGCGACAGGCCGCTGCCCACGGGCAAGCCCGCGCCGCCAGTGACCGCTGCCGGGGGCGGCATCGTGCCCAGCGGAGCGGGAATGGACTCGGCCGCGCCATAGGACTTGGCCGGAGCGGGAATCGGCTCGGCGGCCGGGACCGGCTTGAGCGGCATCGGGGCCTCGTCGGTCTGGGCCGCGCAAGTCGCCACCGTGGCCAGCAGCAGGGCACAGGAACAGACCATCTGAATTTTCATGCAGTCCTCGCTATCGTGTCCGCCCGGCACGGGACGCCGGCCTATACCGATGGAACCCGCGCGGCGCTTGGCCTGTCTATTCTTCGGATGAAGAGAATATCGAAGTTAATCGGAATATCGGCTGTTCCGGATTTGCCGGTGGCGGGCGACCACCAGTTTGGCAAGCCGGGCAAGCTAGAAAACGGCGGCGGTGGTTGACCGAAGCCGCTACGATGAAGGGAAAGTCTCGGTAAGCGGCGCGGGCGGCAAGCGGAGGACAGGATGGCGAATCACGTCGAACTGCGCGACCCCGAACAAGCACGGCTCTTCCTGCTCGAAGGCGCGCAGCTCCAGCGCGTCGCCCCGCCCACGGCTTCGAGCCTGCGGAACAGCCTCGAATGGGCGCTCGAAGCGGCATCCGCCGGGCAGCCGTTGCCGCCGCTCGGCTTCATCGCCGATCTCGGGCTCGTGGCGTTCGGGCTGGACCAGGGAATGCGTGGCGCGCGCGACAGCCTGGGAGGCGCGGGTCTGCCCGCCGGCCTGGCGCGCAGCTACGAGGACCACGTCCTCGGCAAGCTGTACGCCGACTGGAACTTTGAACGCGCCAGCGACGCCCTGCGGCGCTACCAGGGCCGCGACCGCGCCCGGGGCCTGGCGTTCGTGCTCGGCCAGTTCCGCGAGCGCGCGGGCTTTCCGGGCGTCTATCTCAGCCCCGGCGTCATTCGCGGCATTCTGGAAACGCCGCTCGACGACGCCCTGGTGCGCGGCGGCGAGACACTGTTGCGCGACGGGCTCATGCCGATCTTGCCGGAACTCTACGAAGCGCTGATCGCCGCCGCCCGCCGTCTGGCCGACGTGCTCGGCCCGGAGGACATCTTTGAACTGGAACACGGCACCGCGCTCGCCGAACTCGGGCAGCGCGTCGCTTTGCGCCAGGTGCTGCAAGCGACCGAGCGACTCGAAGCCACCTTGCCGCCGCACCGCGTCCGGCCGCTGGCGGGCCGCCAGGTGGTGCCGACGCGCGTACTGGACGAAGACACCTATCCGGTCGGCGGCTACTCGTCGCTGTCCACGCGGGGCAGCATCGAAAGCCTGCTCTACTCGCAGCTGGCGTACATGGAGAAGGACAACCGGCCCGACCTGTTCGACATCAAATTTCTGCGCGACGAGTTGCTCTACTATTCCCGCGACGAGAACCAGTTCCTGCGCCGCCGGCGCACCTTCGTTTTTGCACTGGCTCCCGACCTGCCGCGCACGCGCTTCAAGGATGCCGAACTACCCTGGCAACGGATCGTGTTGCTGCTGGGCTTGATGACCGCCGTCGTCCGCAAGCTCTCCGAGTGGCTCAGCACCGACGCCCTGCTTTTCGAGGTGTTGTTCCTCGACAATGGCGAAGCAAACCGGCTCATCCAGGAGCGCAACCTGCTCGACATGGTGCTGCGCGAACCGATCAAGAACAACACCGTGGTGCTGGAGAAGTGCGACAACCTCGAACACCTGGCCGAGCACTGCGGTCGGCTGGCGCGGCGCAGCCTGTGTCATTGCCTGCTGGTCTCCGCCGATTCACCGACAGAGTTTCGCGCGAACGACACCACGGTCAGCTGGCTGCGGGTCGATGCCGCGACGCCGGTGCTGACCCTGGCGGGGGACACGGACGAAGAACCGGAAACCGACGGCCCGCTGGAAGCCTGGGGTGCAGCGCTGCAACGGTTGTTACAGGCATGGATTTGAACGTTCGTCGTTCCGCGTTCAGGCGGCGAGCCACTCGCTGGCTGAACGCGGAACCAGGCCAAAATCCAGGGAGTGGCTGCCTGAAGTACGTCGGGCTTTCCAGCCCGACACGTCGCGCCCGCGATCGGCCGCGCCCGCTCGCCGCCACGACTAATCGCCGGCGCTGCATGTCGGGCTGGAGAGCCCGACGTACCGCCCGTGGCCAGGCCATTGGCCCTTAGACACGGAGCTACGAACGAGGGCGTTCAGGCCGCCGCGCGCTGGAAGCGTTGCCGGCAGTGTTCGTAGAGCCGATAGTCCAATTCGTTGTGCTCGCGGATCGCCGACAACTCTTCGTCACTCAGCGGTCGCCCGGCGGGCGTGAGGGCATATTGCCGGCCGAAGCGTAGCTCCTTCCAGCTGTAGAGCGCGCAGAGTCGCCGTACTGATTCCGCGAAATGCTCCGTCAGGCCGACCAGCGCGCAACGTTCGATATTGCCCATCGCCGCGTCATACATGGCGGCCGGCGACTTGAACTGCTCGCCGTAGACCTCATTCGACAGCATCCGGCACATGCCGTTCCAGCTCAGGCCAAGCCCGCGCCGGACGAACTCCGCCAAACCATATTGCATCCCAAAGGCGTGCGCCGGGTTCTTCGGGCTGGCGCGCACCTGAAAATACTCCGAGACGATGCGGGCCGCCGGATCGCGCAGGAAAGTGACGTATTGCCAGCTTTCGGGCGCGGGTAGGCGCTCGTGCAAGCCGAAGGGCATGTGCCCCAGCACCAGGCGCAGCTGTTCCTGCTCCTTGCGGGGCAATGCCAGCAACTCGGCGATGGAGCCGTGGCGCGCGGGCGGTTCCGCGATGTCCACGCAGAACGTCGCTTCCGGGCGTACGCAGCGATAGAGCACGTCCTGCCGCAAGGTCGTGCCGCCGGTGCGTCCCAGGTGGACGAAGATCAAGCGCGGGCCGCGCGCACGCAAGTACACTCGCTGACTCCTTCGCATCGAGTGGGCGAGCGGCGGGCGTTAGCCCGCTGTTTGCGCCGTCCGCGACGGGCGCTTTCAACAGCGGGCTGACGCCCGCCGCTCGCCTGCGAAGGCTCAGAGTGATTGGACGGGCGAAAAAAGTCAAGGCGGGTCAGCTTCGGACTGAACGCGGTGGGTGGCACGTCCCTCGGTACGCCGAGGGCGTGGGGAGCGACTCGCACGCCCTCGGAGTACCGGGGGACGTGCCACCCCTTGCCTGAGCCAGATCGACTCCGGTCGCCGTCAGAACAGTGGCAGCAGCTGGCCGTCGGTCAGTGCCAGCGGGCGGCCCAGATTGTCCGTCAGGTGGGAATCGAGCGGGATGCCCAGCGCGTGGAAGATCGTGGCGTGCAGGTCCTGCGGGCCGCAGGGGCGTTCCGACGGTTCGCTGGCCTGACGGTCCGAACGGCCATAAACCTGGCCGCCCCGCACACCGCCGCCCGCAAAAGCCACGGAGTAACAATTCGGAAAGTGGTCGCGCCCCTTGCCGCCATTGAGCTTCGGCGTGCGGCCAAACTCGGTGAGCCAGACGACCAGGGTCGAATCGAGTGTGCCGCGCTGTGCCAGGTCTTCGAGGAGCGCTGCGCTGGCGCGTTCGAGTGGTGGCAGCAGGGCGTTCTTGAGGCGGTTGAAGTTGTCGCCGTGCGTATCCCAGTTATCGCCGGAACTGCCGTTGAGGTCGCCCGCCGAGGCGTAGATCATCACCAGCGGCACGCCGGCTTCGGACAGCCGTCGGGCCAGCAGCGCGGACTGCCCGCAGATATGTTCTCCATAGGCGTCGCGCAACTTCGGGCTTTCGCGTTCCAGGTCGAAAGCCGCCGCCACTTCCGAGTTGAGCAGCAGGTCGGCCGCCTTCGTCCGGTAGTTCTCGAAGGCCCGGGCATCGATGGCCCGCGCTGCGGTCGAGCCGCCCAGCTGGCTCGCCAGTTGCCCGCGCTGCTGCATACGCTGCATGTCCACACCGTCCGGCAGGCGCAGGTCCGCCGTGCCGCCATGCGGCGAGACGCCCGCGTAGGGCTTGGCTTTCGCCGGTGCGATCACCAGCGGATCGAACTGCATGCCCAGGAAGCCGCCCGACTGGCCGTTGACCAGTCCGCGGTCGGCGCTGGGATAGGGCATGGTCACGGTGCCGGGGAGGCCAGTGCGCGCCGGCTTGAAGCGGGCGACCATCGAGCCCAGGCAGGGCCAGTCGCGCCGCGAGGGAAGAATCGTGGTGTCGTTGCCCGGCGTGTGCGGCGCGTGGCCCGTCAGGTTCCAGTAGGCCGCGTTCCGGTGGCCGGCTTCCGCGTGATGCGCCGAGCGGACAATGGCCAGCTTTTCCGTCAAACGCGCGAACGTCGGCATGTACTCGCCGAGTTGCACGCCCGGCGTCGCCGTGCTAATGGGCCGGTACGTGCCGCGCACCTCGGCGGGCGCATCCGGCTTGGGGTCCCAGGTTTCCAGCTGGCTGACGCCGCCCCAGGCGAAAAAGACGATGCACGATTTCGCCTGGCCGAAGCCGCCCCCGCCTCCGGCGCCCGTAGACGACGAGGCCAGCCCGCGCAGGGCCAGCAACTGAGGTAGGGACAAACCCAACCCGGACAGGGCGCAGTGCTTCAGGAAGGACCGTCGCGTAGGGCAGGAGGCGAGTGGCAGGTTCGGAAACATGGCGTCTCCTCGATAACCAGCTTTCCGGCAGGCAGGCAGGTAGGTGGGCGAAAGTGGTCTGACCAGTCAAGTTTAAGCCGTGTGTCCCTGGCCGTCAAGAGGTTTTCGAGAAAGTTAGCGCCTCCAGCGCCCCAACCGCTGAGTAGGAGTATAAACATGCGCCAGGACGGCGCGGTGAAGACGGAACCAAAGTGCGGTGGCAGGACGCAGAAGGACGGAAAAGCTCCCTAGTGCCTTGTCCAGAGAGTGGTTGCCTGAAGTACGTCGGGCTTTCCAGCCCGACAGGTCGCGGCAGGGGCTGGCTGCGCCCGCTCGCCGACACCGCAGATCACCGGCGCTGCCTGTCGGGCTGGAAAGCCCGACGTACTGTGGGCAGTCAGGCAATCACTCCCCGGACAATGCAACTAGGTCGGTTTCCTGGCCGGGCGATGAGTCTGGATGCAGGATACACCCAAAACTATTCGGTCGAGGCCAGGAAGCCGACTTCTATCTGCGCATGAAAGTCACCAAAATCGGCGAACCTCGGGCGAACGGCTCCACTGCCAACTCCAGCTCAGCTGTCGCAGGTCTCCCTCTACTGCCCGCGTTTGCGGCAGCTGGGCCGCGAAGTAGTTCCACCTAGTATAAGGTTGCCTGCATGTTGTGCAGGCTTCGCCGGTTTCCTGGTCAGCCGGGCCGGTTTTTCGCGGGGCAGGAATCGTCGGACTACGGCCCGCTCGCGGCATGCACTTCAGCAACTCACTATCTCACTTCGGTTTGCATCTTCACGACCGGCGGCTCGCACGGTTGGCATGAGGTTTGCGAATTGGGCAACCGGAGCCGAGATGTTGCCCTTCGCTTCCAGGCGTCTTCTCTCCCGCCTGCCTCTCCCTTCTCTGGCCGTTCGAGAGGCTGTCCGAGCAAAACAGTAACGCGGGGCGTGTGGCCCCTGAACTGTCCGCGGAAATCAGGACCGGCGCTGCCGGGGCCGCGCTGCTCGTACCGCTTCCAGACACGCACCGGGAGGGAACGAGGACATGCAGCACTTCGGCTACCTGATCGACATGGATGGTGTCATTTACCGGGGCAGTGAGCTGATCCCCGGCGCCGACCGCTTCATCGCCGAGTTGCGCGAAGCCCATGTGCCGTTTCTTTTCCTCACCAATAACAGCCAGCGCACCCGCCGCGACGTGGTGACCAAGCTGAAACGACTGGGCATTGACGCCGAGGAGGAACACGTCTTCACCTGTGCGATGGCCACCGCCCGCTTCCTCGCCCAGCAGAAGCCGCGCGGCACCGCGTTCGTCATCGGCGAAGGCGGGCTGCTCACCGCCCTGCACAGCAACGGCTACTCGATGGTGGACAAGGAACCCGACTACGTGGTGATCGGCGAGGGGCGGACCTTTAACTTTGAGATGGCGGAGGCGGCCCTGGGCATGATTCTCGGCGGCGCGAAGCTGGTGGCCACCAACATGGACCCCAATTGCCCGACTCAGAGCGGCATGCGGCCCGGCTGCGGCGCGCTGGTAGCCATGCTGGAGTCGGCCAGCGGTATCAAGGCATTTAGCGTCGGGAAGCCGAGTCCGGTGATGCTGCGGACGGCTCGCAAGCAACTCGGCCTCAGCACCGACCAGACCATCGTCATCGGCGACACGATGGAGACCGACATCCTCGGCGGCGTGCAGCAGGGCTACAAGACCGTCCTCGTGCTGACCGGCAGCATGCGGCGGGAAGACCTGTCCCGCTACGCCTACCGCCCGGACAAGGTGGTGGCCTCCATCGACGAATTGAGCCACACCAAGCTGGTGAAGGAATTCACCACGGCCGCCGCCGTGCCCACCGTGCCGATGCACGCGGTCGTCCGCCGGCCGCAAGCGCTCGCCGAAGCGCGCTAGGACCACCCGCCGGCGCGGCCCTGCCTGGGGGCCGCGCCGCTCCCTCTCCTGCGAGTGACCGTCATGTTGCAGTCCACCGATTCTGCCATCAATCTGGTCGCCCAGTTGCGACAGTTGAAGCTATTGCCGACGAACATCCTGGACGACCTCACGCGCCGCTTGCAGGCCGGTTCCCTCGACGGTGACGCCCGCAACCTCGCCGGGCACCTGGTCCGGCAAAACTGGCTCACGCCCTACCAGATCAATGTCCTGTTCTCCGGGCGCGGCGCGGAATTGATTATCGGGCCGTATGTCGTCCTCGAACGTCTGGGCGAAGGCGGCGCGGGCCAGGTGTTCAAGGCCCGGCATTTGCGGATGCAGCGGATCGTGGCCCTCAAGATCATCCGCAAGGAACTGCTCGGCGATCCGGACACCGTGGCCCGCTTCCAGCGCGAGATCGAAGTCGTCAGCCAGCTGGACCACGTCAACGTGGTGCATGCCTACGACGCCGGGCCGGCGGGCAGCATCTTCTTCCTGGCGATGGAGTACATCGAAGGCATCGACCTGGCTCGGCTCCTCAAGCAAGCGGGACCGTTGCCGACGGCGCAAGCGTGCGACTACATCCGGCAGGCCGCCCTCGGATTGCAGCACGCGCACGAGCGCGGCCTGGTGCATCGCGACATCAAGCCGCCGAACTTCCTCGTCAGTCCGATTCCAGGCCAGAAAAAGTCCACGCCGACGAAGGGCCCGGATTCGTCCTCGAATGGAGCGCTGGCGCCCTGGGGCGTCGTCAAGTTGCTCGACCTGGGCCTGGCCCGGCTACAACGCAAGGTGGACGACCGCACCAATTTTCTGACCGCCGCCGGTCCGCAGATGATGGGCACGCCCGACTTCATGGCCCCCGAGCAGGCCCTCGACTTCCACGATGTGGACATCCGCTCGGACATCTACAGCCTGGGTTGCACCTGTTACTTTCTGCTCACGGGCGAACCGCCCTTCCCCGGCGGCACGCTGGCCCAGAAGCTGATGAAGCATCAGCAGGCGGAACCGGCTCCCTTGCATCAACAGCGCAAGGACGTGCCGCCGGCACTGAATGCCGTGGTCCAGCGCATGATGGCCAAGCAACCGGCGGACCGCTACCAGTCGCCGGCCGAGGTCTACCAGGCGCTGGCCTCATTTGGCAAGGGTGGTAATCGTCCCGTCACGCTCTCGAAAAGTGCCAACGGCACGACCGCGTTTCGCCCCCGGCCCGCGACCGCCGCCGCCATCAACTTGCCCGCGCTCAATGGCAACACAATGGTCCGGGGCCGCCCCGGCGATACCGTGTGGAAAAAACTTCGCCCACCCGTGGCCCTCTGGCTCTGGCGGCGAAAACTGCTCGTCTGCGCCAGCGCGGCCAGCCTGTTCGTCTTGTCACTTTTCATGCTTACCGCCGCCTGGTGGGTGCTCGCCGGTTCTTCCGCCGCGACGGACATTCAAGCGAGCCAGGCGCGACGGCACCTCGACAAGCTCCGCGCCGAACTGGCCGGCAGCGATACCGCGACCCAGCGCCAGAAGCTGTTGGAGTTTCGCCGCGCGAATCCCGGCACGCCCGCCGCGCTCGAAGCCACCCAATGGTTGATGCAATTGCCCTCGCCGCTGGATGGGCTCGACGACAGCGCCATCCCACCGGAAAAACGCCTCCCCTGGCAGCCGAAGGAACTGGTCGCCGTGCTGGGTGAGCCGAACACCGGCCTGCGCATGAACACCATCGCCGTGCAGCCGAAAGGCCCGCTGCTGGCTTCGCGCGGCAACGACAACAGTATTCAGGTCTGGCAGCCGATTACCGGCAAGATTCACGCCACCATCAAGCCCACGGGTAACTTCTTCATGGGCGCGGCGCTGGCTCCAGACGGCCAGACGCTGGCGATCTCGAATCCCGACCGCAGCATTTCCGTCTGGGACTTGAGCAACAGCCAGGAGCGGACGACGGCACAGGCCAAACCGCTCCAGGTCAACCACCTGGCCTACGCACCGAACGGCAGAACCCTGGCGACCTCCGGCTCCGACACGACGATCAAACTCTGGGACGTCAGCGCGACGCCCATCAAGGAACTGGTGACGCTGGGCACGCCGGGCGGCAGTCAGAACACCTGCATGACCTTCGCCGCGGACGGCCAAACACTGGCGACCGTCGGCACGGATCGCACCATCCGGCTCTGGGATGTGGCGACGGGGAAGGAGAAGCTCGCCTTCTCGACAGGCGTAGCCAGTACCGTGGCGCTGACGTTCGCGCCGCACGGCAAGACACTGGCCAGCCTGGGTTCCACCGACGGCAAGGTCCGCCTCTGGGATACCGCCACTGGTAAGGAACTGGCCAGCATCGCGAAGGCGACCTTCGGCTTGCAATGGTTCCGCTTCGGCGTGGCCGAGACCAACGCCAGCATGCTGTTCAGCCCGGACGGTCAGTTGCTGGCGCTCGGCGGCCTGGACAAGACTAATCCCAACAACAATCGACCGACCATCCTCCTCTGGGACGTGGCGAATAATCGCGAAGTGGCGATGTTCCAGCGACCGCCCGACCCGAACGGCGCGTTCTTCTTTCTGCTGGAGTTCGATCCGCAACTGCAATCGCTGACAACCTGGGGCATGGATCAGACCATGCGCCTGTGGGACATCCCGGCGGCGCGCGAGCGCGCGGTCATCAAGGGCTACACGGGCCGCATGAGTGCCCTGGCGCTGTCGCCCAGCGGCGACACCTTGGCGACGGCCAGCAGCGACGGTGCTGCGAAAATCTGGGACGCGGGTACGGCCAAGGTGCGCGGCCAGCTGCACGGCCATACGCTGGCGATCACGGCGCTGGCTTACGGGCCAGACGGTCAAACGCTGGCCACCGCCAGCTACGACCGCTCCGTCAAGCTCTGGAACGTCGCCGCCCGGACGGAACAGACCTCCATTCCCGTAGCCAAGAGCTTTCCGACGGCGCTGGCGTACGCACCCGACGGCAAGACGCTGGCCATCGGCACCAGCGAAAGGCGTGTCATTTTCTGGGACGTGGCAGGCAACAAGGAACGCTCGGTTTTGCAGGATTCCGGCTCCGGCTGGATCGCCTCGCTGGCCTATTCGGCTGACGGCACCATGCTGGCGGTGGTCGGTGAAGAAGGTCGCTTCCAGGTCTGGAAGCTGGGCGAAACTCCAAAGCGGATCGAATTACCCGGCACTGGCGGACGCGGTGAAAGTCTGGCGTTCTCGCCAGCGAGCGGCCGGGCGGCGCTGGGCAGCGCGGGCAAGGTGAGCCTTTTCGTCGGGCAAACGCGCGGCGACACCACCACCTGGATGCGCGAACGCACCGTGGATCAACGGAACGGCGCCACGCGCGCCGTGCTGTTCTCCCCCGACGGCGGTCGATTCGCCGCCGCGGGCGACGACAGTGAGTTGACTCTCTGGAGCGGCGACGGCAGCACCCGGTTGCAGCAGTGGCGCTTCTCGGTGCCCATTCAAGCGGCCTCCTTCGCCGCCGACGGCCGGCACCTGGCCACCCTCAACGGCGACGGCACCGTCTACATATTGCGACTTGCCGCCGCGCCGACGCCCGCGAAGTAGCGCCCCGCCGCTTGCGGCTTTGCGTTTGCAGTCCTGGACCTGCTAGCTCCGCCACGCCGCCACCTGGAAGTCTGGCGGACCCAGACGCGAACTGGCCAGGACCGCCACTTCGCCATCCGCCGCCTTGGCGGACCCAGAAACAACTGGCACCAGGGCAGTACGTCAGGGCGATCACTTACTCAGTACTCCAGCCAGTTCGCGCACCCGCCCTTCGTCGATGGTCCCCGCGCGTCCGCCGACACACGCCGCTCCGCGCACGGCGAACCAATCAGGTTGCAGGGTCTTTAGCACTTCGATTTCGTTCACGGCCAGCGAACCGGCCAGGGCGATGCGCAGTCCGATCTCGCGACATCGCGTGCGGAGTTGAGTGAGGTGTTCCAACGGCAACCAGTCGAGTAGCGTGCTGCCGTCCTTGTTGAAGGTGTCGAGCAAGAACGCTCCCCAGCGATAGCCGCCCCGGCTAGCTTGCAGCACCGCTTCGGGCGGCGGAGATTGGGCGCGTTGCCAGTCGGCATAGGCGACGAGCACGGCGCGAAAGCCGTGCGGCGGGTGGCCTTCCTGGATCGTTGCTTCCCAGACCAGACGTTCGAGCCACGGGAAGCAGTCGGAGTTGTTCCAGCCGGCAAGGCCCCATTTCCAGTAGCTCAGGCCGGCGGGCAATGGGCCAGTGGTGTGCGGGGCAGCGGGCAATTCGCCCAGCGCTGCGCTGACCGGCTTGCGGCCTGCGACGGTGCGCATCACATCCGCGATCACGGCGTCGTCGGCGCGGCCCAGCGGTCCCCGGTTGGGTTCCTTCACGTCGATCAGGTCCGCGCCGCCGGCCAGGGCCGCGCGCGCTTCCGCAGCCGAGCGCACGCTGACCAGCAAGCCGGTTCGTTCGGGCCGGTTCATTTCTTGCCTTGCAGTTCCTTGACCACCTGGGCCACCAGTTCCGGTTTGTCCTGCTTGACGAGGTGGTCGATACGCGCTTGCGGCACACCGAGCTTCCGCATCGCCGAGGCGATCGACTGCCAGACGCGCTGCCGTTTCTTGCCTTCGGCCAGATAGAGGTCGCTCACTAACTCGGCCAGGCGCTGCCCTTGAATGCCGTCCTGGTTGCTGTAGTAGCGCTTGATGATTTTCTGCTGGTGGGGCGTATAATCTTCCAACATTGAACTGGCTCCTCTCCAGTGTAAGTGCCGCTATCAGGATGCCGGAAAACGCCCTCCGGTGCAACAGCGGTTCACCTTGTGACTTCTCGCCCCTCGCCCCTTGCGGGAGAGGGGTTGGGGTGAGGGGTCGATCGCTGCGATCCAGATTCCCCTCACCCCAACCCCTCTCCCGCAAGGGGCGAGGGGGAGATTGAACGATGCGTGCCGTCGTACAGCGAGTGTCGCAGGCGCGGGTCGTCATCGACGGCGCGGTCGTCGGTGAAATCCAGCGCGGCTTGCTGGTGCTGCTGGGCGTCACGCACGGCGACACCGTCGAGCAGGCCCGCTGGCTGGCCGAAAAGCTCGTCGGTCTGCGCATCTTCGCGGACGCCGACGACAAGATGAACCTGAGCCTCGCCGACGCCCAGGGCGGCATGCTGATCGTCAGCCAGTTCACGCTCTATGGCGATTGCAGCAAGGGCAAGCGGCCGAGCTTCATCGACGCCGCGCGGCCCGAACTGGCGATCCCGCTGTACGAGGAATTCATCAACGCCGTCAAGGCACTGGGCATACCCGTGGCCACGGGCCGTTTCGGGGCCTCCATGCAAGTGGCACTGACGAACGATGGCCCGGTGACGCTGATAGTGGACAGCAAGTAACCCTGGCAGTTCGCCGTCGCCTCTGATACGATTTCGCGCCGGAACGGGCAGGCCAATCGAGGGAACTCATGGCAACGAAAGAACGTTGGGCTTCGCGCGTGGGGCTGGTCTTGGCGATGGCGGGCAACGCCGTCGGCCTAGGCAATTTTTTGCGGTTTCCAGCGCAGGCGGCGAAGAACGGCGGCGGTGCCTTCCTGATTCCGTATATCGTCGCCCTGCTGCTGCTCGGCTTGCCGCTCATGTGGGTCGAATGGACGATGGGTCGTTACGGCGGCCAGCAAGGCCATCATTCCGGCCCGGGTATCTTTCAGTCCATGGGGCGCGGCCGTTTCTGGAAATACGCGGGCACCCTGAGTCTGTGGTCTTGCCTGGTGATCGCCTCTTATTACCTGTACATCGAGACCTGGTGTCTGGCTTACGCCGGTTACTCGGCCATGGGCGGCTTTCTGGACAAGGACCTGGCCGGCGTTGCCCACTTTTTCGAGCGATTGACGGGCGAACGGTCCAACCAGATCGTGGCCGTTAGCCCCTGGGGCATGGGGTTGTTCGCGCTGTGTATCAGCTTGAACGTTTACATCCTGTCGCGCGGCCTGGCCAAAGGCATCGAGCTGGTGGCCAAAGTCGGCATGCCCCTGCTGATCCTCTTCGCCGCCATCCTGGCCATACGCGGCTTGCTGATCGACCCCGCGACCGATCCCAACGCCAAGGAAAGCCCCTTTGTCGGCCTGAACTACGTCTGGGAACCGAAATTCGATTCACTGACCAACCCTTCCGTGTGGTTGGCCGCGGCGGGACAGATCTTTTTCACGCTGTCGATCGGCATGGGCTCGATCCACTGCTATGCCTCCTACCTGCGCGAAAAAGACGACGTCACGTTGACCGGGGCGACTACTGCCTGGACCAACGAGTTTTGCGAAGTGGTCCTCGGCGGCACGATTCTGATCCCCATCGCCGTCGCCTACCTCGGCATGACCGAGGTGCAGCAACTGACCCAGGGCGGGTCCGGCTTCGGTTTGGGCTTCTTTGTTTTCCCGACACTGTTTAACAACTGGGGAGCGTTCGCCCCGGTGGCGGGCTTCCTCTGGTTCGGACTGCTTTTTTTTGCCGCCATCACCAGTTCGTTGGCGATGGCCCAGCCCATCATGGCGTTCTTGCAACAAGAGTACGGCGTCTCGCGCGAACGCAGCGCCGTTCAATTCGGACTGTTGTTGCTGCCCCTGTCGTTGCCCGTCGCCATGCTGCACTCGAATACCTTCAACGACGAGATGGACTACTGGGCCGGCACCGTGATGCTCGTGGTCTTCGCCCTGCTCGAAACCATCCTCTTTGCCTGGGTGTTCGGCATGGACAAGGGCTGGCAAGAAATGATGCACGGCGCGGAGTTGGCGGTACCCCAAATCTTCCGCTTTATCATCAAGTTTGTAACGCCCGTCCTGCTGCTCGTCATCTTGTCTGCTTACATCTTCAAGCCCAAGCAAGACTGGGAGCCGTATTTGACCGGCATTTTTTCGGGCACGGGCTCGGCCGCGTGGGAACCCGCCGGGGATGGCCTGATCGGCAAACTGCTGCACCGGGACATCCAGGCGACGCTCGACGACCCGAACCTACCTGTGGAACGGCGGCAATTTCAAGAGCGGCTGATGCTGGTGCGGAACGTCGACCGTTTGGCATTGGTGGGTGTTTTCGTTTTTTTCGCGGTGCTGGTCCATCGGGCCTGGGTCCGACGCCGCGCGGAAGGGAGGGCGTGAATTATGCAGCCGAGCGCCTGGATATTCATGGGACTGGTGTGGACGCTGGTCATCGGCTCTACCGTCTACTGTTTCTGGCGGCTGTTGACCTCGGAAATCCAACTCGACGGCGGCAGTGATGAACCAACCGCCCCCGCTCCACCCCCCGAGCAAACATGAACACCGACATTCCCGCCCACGACGGCCCGACGCCGCTGGTCGCCCCGGTGGGCGGTTTCCAGCAGCGCCTGAGCCTGTTCGACGCCACCATGCTGGTCGTGGGCACCATGATTGGCTCGGGCATCTTCATGACCTCCGCCGACATGGCGCGCGACCTGGGTTCCTCCGGCTGGCTGCTGGCCGCCTGGGGCCTGACGGCCGTGATGACCATCATCGGCGCGCTCTGCTACGCCGAACTGGCCGCGATGATGCCCCATGCCGGCGGGCAATACGTCTTTCTGCGCGAAGCCTACAGCCCACTCTGGGGCTTCCTTTATGGCTGGTCGGTGTTCCTGGTCATCCAGACTGGGTCGATCGCCGCCGTGGCCGTCGCCTTCGCCAAGTTTCTCGGCGTGCTGTTGCCGGCTTTCAGCATGTCGCCCGATGCCGGCGCGGTGACGCTCGTGCATCTCCAGGGCCTGGACTGGCAGATTAACATGCCCTTGCCCTGGCTGGAAAAGCCCTTGACGGTCTTCGAGCGCAAGGAGTTCGTCGTCACGCTCGGGCATTGCGTGGCGGTGGGCATCCTGGCGTCACTGTCCCTGCTGAACTGCCTGGGCGTGCGCGAAGGCAAGTGGGTGCAGAACCTATTCACGGTGGCCAAGACGCTGGCCCTGGCGCTGCTGATCGTCATGGGGTTGACCATCGCGGTCAACCCGGAGGCGGTGACTGCCAACCTGAACAACGTCTGGGGCGGCATCACCAGCACGCCGCGCTTTGTAGAAACCGAAGCGCTCTTCCCCGCATCGGCCCTAACGCTTTCGCTCATGGTGCTGGGCGGCGCGATGGTCGGTTCGCTGTTCTCCGCCGACGCCTGGAACAACGTGACCTTCACGGCGGCCGAAGTCCAGAACCCGCGCCGCAACCTGCCGCTGTGCTTGATTCTGGGCACGGGCCTGGTGATGGTGCTCTACATTCTCGCCAACCTGGCCTATCTCGCGGTACTGCCCGTGCAAGGCAGCCCGGAAGGCGCGACGCCGTTCGAGCGCGGCATCGCCCACGTCAAGGACGACCGCGTGGGCACTGCCGTGCTGGAAGCCGCTTCGCCCGGCTTCGGCGTGCCCTTCATGGCCATCGCCATCATGATCTCGACCTTCGGCTGCGTGAACGGCATGGTGCTGATGGGCGCGCGACTCTACTACGCGATGGCGCAAGACGGCCTGTTCTTCCAGGCCGTGGGCAAGCTCAACTCGCGTGGAGTGCCCGCCGCCGGCCTGATCCTGCAAGGCATCTGGTCGATCCTGCTGGTCTTCTCCGGCACCTATAGCGAACTACTTGATTTCGTGATTTTCGCGGTACTGGTCTTCTACGTACTCACTGTGGTCGGGCTGTTCATCCTGCGCCGCCGCATGCCCGATTTGCCCCGCCCGTACCGAGTCGTCGGCTACCCGTTCCTACCAGCGATCTACGTCTTCTTGTGCGCGGCTATCATGATCGATTTGCTGATCGTCCGGCCAGTCTACACCTGGCCGGGCCTCATCATCGTGTTGTCGGGCATCCCGGTTTACTTCCTCTGGCGGACGTTCGGTACGCGCCCGCCGGTGCCGCATCTGGTCCCGATGCCGCCGCCCGATGAAAGCGTGTGAGGTGGAAGCGAGCGGCGGGG
>JAEUIF010000134.1 GCA_016795185.1 Planctomycetia bacterium
CACACCCCCGCCGCTCGCCTATCTCGTGCGGTCGTCCTGTCACTGAAAGCGTCGCAGCGGCAGTCGCTCGCCCCGCTGCGCTTCTTCATGCCAGCGGGCACGCCGACGCTGCGCCCAGATGAACAAGCCCATCAGCAACCCGCTGACCGCCAGCGCGGCCGGCAGGATCATTTCAGGTACCAGGATCATGATTGACCTCCTTCAGCGGCGTACCGCTGCAATGGCCTGGCGGGTCGGGCTCGAACCGGCCAGCCCGTACCGGGGCGGCTGGTCGCGGAAATCACCCCGCAGGGCCTTGAGTGCGTAACGCTCTTCCTCAATTTCCGTCTGCGTGCGAAACCCCAGGCGACGAAAGACCGGCAGCGGCGGGCACCACCCTTGCACTGCATGCTGCAATAATGCAAAAACAAGCGACCTGTTGCGCAAGGCTTTACTTGGGTGGCACGTCCCTCGGTACTCCGAGGGCGTGCGCGTCGCTCCCCACGCCCTCGGAGTACCGAGGGACGTGCCACCCATCATTCCTTGGGCAACATCCCATTTGACGATGCAATAAGAAGCCCGCCACCACGGCGGGCAGGAAGAAGAACTTTCGGTCCACCGTGGCCCCGAGCGCGACGCCGGTCAGTACGGCCGTGGCGGCGTTTGCCTCCAGCGTGCGCTCGATATCCCATTCGCGGTCCAGTTCGCGCAGTCGATGTTCGATGGCTGCCGGCCCGCCCTCGGCACAGCGGGCAATCCGCCGCTCGGTGCAGCGCCGAATCCGCTCGTTGATAGACTCGGCAGTCTGTTGCGGCACTCGTTCGGTCGTACTGGGAATCATGGTCGCTCCTTCCGTTGCAGGGGCGAATACGGCCTACGGAGGAAGTCGTTGCAAGTCGCGTGCCGACCGCGCGCCGACGCGCAGCCATCCTGGCATCGCTTTTGCATTCGAGCCATTGCCCGGCGCAATCATGCGGACTGGCACGGGGAGTACGACGATGAGCACCCTGGAACGGACGAAGCAGGTGGTGGCGGAGTGCCTGGGGGAGGACGTCGGTGAAATCAGGGCCGAGAGCCGACTGGTCCCGGACCTGGGTGCCCAGAGCATGGAACTGCTGGAACTGGCTTTCCTGCTGGAACGGGAGTTCGGCGTGCCGCTGGAGGTCGATGAACTGATTCCCGATGTGCGCGAGCACGGCCGTGCCTTGCTCGAACGATTGACCGTCGCCGACATCGCGGCCGTGCTCGACGCCAAGCTCGCGCACTGAATTCCGTTCGTAGTTCCGCCTTTAGGCGGCGCTTCGCTTGCAACTGGGCGCAATTCAACAGTCTGACAGCGGCGAACCGTGCGCCGCCTAAAGGCGGAACTACGAACATCAGCGACTGGAAATCGAAACGGTCTCGGCGATCACCGGACCGCGCGCCGCGCGGTCCACGAGATAGGTGGGGCGGCCCTTCACTTCGAGGAAAATCCGGCGCACGTACTCGCCGACGATGCCGAGGCTGAGCAACTGCGTCGCGCCCAGGTAGAGCATCACCAGCACCGCGCACAGCCAGCCGGCCGGCAGTGCATCCTGGCTCCAGGCGGACACCGTCAGACCGATCGTCAGCAGCACGGCCAGGACGCCGCAGGCCAGGCCCAGGTAGGTCACCAAGGTGAGCGGAAAGCTGCTGAAGCCGACCAGCCCATCGAGCGCCAAACGGAACAATGCGGACCAGGTGTACTTGGGCGTGCCGGCGGCGCGGGCGGGCCGGGCGTAGCGAATGCCGATCTGCTTGAAGCCGACGAAGCTGCGCAGGCCGCGCACGAAGCGTTGCCGTTCGGGCAGGTGCTTCAACACTTCCACGACCTTGCGGTCCATCAGGCAAAAGTCCCCGCTGTCGAGGGGGATGTCGAGATCGCTGACCGCGCGCCAGATGCGATAAAACAGCGCGTAGGCGCAGCGCTTGGTCCAGTGTTCCTGGCGCTGGGCGCGCACGGCGTAGACCACGTCATGGCCTTCGCGCCAGGCGGCGATGAAGCGGTCGAGCACTTCCGGCGGGTCTTGCAGGTCGCCATCCATGAGGATGACGGCTTCGCCCCGCGCGTGGTCGATGCCGGCGCAGAGCGCCGCCTGGTGGCCGAAGTTCCGGCTCAGGTGCAGCACGACCAGGCGCGGATCGTCGCGGCGGAGTTCGTCGAGCATCGCGCCGGTAGCATCCCGGCTGCCGTCGTTGACGAAGACCAGTTCGTAACTCGCCGTCAGCGGTTCCAGGGCGCGCGTCAGCCGACGATGCAATTCGCCCAGGTTCTCTTCCTCGTCGAACAATGGGACGACGACGCTGATTTCCGGCGTGCTGGTCGGCACGGCAGTCCTCCCCGGACGGGCAAGTAAGACGGGTCGCGGCACCTGGTCCGCGTGCGGTAGCGAGCCGGTGCGAAAAGGGGTCGGGACTCGTTGCCGGAACGGCCCTTCGGGTGCTGCGCACCACGAGTCCCGACCCCTTTTCGCACCAGCTCCGAGGTGCGCCGGGATGCTCTGTTCCGGCCGTACTAAAGCACAGGTGGCCCGCGCCGTGCAAGAGCGATCAGGCCCTGCGCGAGAACGGGAGATTTTTTCGGAAAGCCGCGCAAGCCTGGCCGGCTGGTGCGTTCGAGGAGTGGAACGGAAAGTGGCACGAGGAGACCTGAAACGGGCAGTCGAGCTTCCAGGACCGGGACGGCCGCCGACGGCGGGATTTTCACAATCGGGTTGTGAGTGTGGGTGTCCATGCCTCGGAAACCACCTCGCCAACCGGCAGTCCGGACCGATCCCCAAGCTCGACCGCCTGCATTCCCCAAGGCACCAACTCTTCCCCAATAGGAGACGCCCGGCGACGGTCGCCGGGCGTTCTTCTTTGCGCGCGCTGGGTCCGCCACTTCGCCACGCGAGAGCGTGGCGGAGCCAGAAGTTTCCGAACCGAGCATTCCAGGCGAGCGGCGGGC
>JAEUIF010000135.1 GCA_016795185.1 Planctomycetia bacterium
GCCCGCCGCTCGCCAAGACGAATCACAGATCGCCAAAGTTCGATCCCGTCCACCCAGCCGTTCCGGCGTTCCGGAATGGCCGCGTGGAAAGTCCGTACCCACTCTCCTGGCATTCGCCGTTCCCCCGTGAAGGAATGTCAACATGTTGACCAAGTCGAAGAACCGCTTCCGCCCGCTGCTCGAAGAACTCGAAAGCCGGATGGTGCTGAGCACGTTTTTCGTGGACACCAACGCCGCCGGCGCGAGCGACTCCAACAACGGCCTGTCGGGGACCTCGGCCTGGAAGACCTTGCAGCATGCCGCCAACATGGTCGAGGCCGGCGATACGGTCATCGTCCGCGCCGGCACCTACAAGGGCTTCCAGCTGGAAACGGACGGTACCGCCACCCAGCAAATCATCTTCCGCGCCGATCCGGGAGTCATCATCAACCAGGCCGCCAACTCGCGCGGCCACGGCATCAACCTCGAAGGCGCCAGCTGGATCACTATTGAAGGCTTTCGAGTCGAGGGCGGCGGTGGTACGGCCATCACGCGAGCGGGCATCCGCTCGGTGGAGAACGACCACGTCACGATTCGCAACAACATCTCCAATGCCAACGGCTACTGGGGCATCCTCACCGGCTATAGCGACTACGTGACCATCGAGGGCAACACGACGACCAACTCGGTCACCGAGCACGGCATCTACGTCAGCAACAGTTGCCTCAATCCGATCATCCGCAACAACACGATCTTCGGCAACCGGGCCAACGGCATCCACATGAACGGCGACCGGTACACCGATTCGGCGACCGGCAAGCCGTTGACCGGGATCATCACGGGGGCGCTGGTCGAAGGCAACATCATCTACAACAACGGCACCGGCGGCGGGTCGGGCATCAACGGCGACGGCTTGCAGAACTCGGTCATTCGCAACAACCTGGTCTACAACACGCACGCCAGCGGCATCTCGCTCTACCAGATCGACGGCGCGCAAGGCTCGAAAAACAATCTCGTCGTCAACAACACGATCCTGGTATCGAGCACCGGCCGCTGGGCGCTGAACATCAGCGGCGGCGACGAGGGCAGCACCGGCAACACGGTCTTCAACAACATCTTCTGGAGCGATCAGTCGTTCCGCGGCGCGATCAGCATCACCGCCGACAGCCTGGCCGGCTTCCGCAGCGACTACAACGCCGGCGAGGACCGCTTCTCCATCGACGGCGGCAATACGGCCCTGACGCTCGCCCAGTGGCGCGCCCAGACCGGCCAGGACGCGAACTCCCTGGTCGCCACGCAGGCTCAGCTCTTCCTGAACCCCGCCGGAGCGGACTATCACCTGTCGAGCACCAGTCCGGCGCGCGATCGGGGCGTCGCCACCTTCAACGGCAAGGCCGCCCCGATTGTGGATCGCGAAGGCCGGGCGCGGCCCAGCGGTTCGGCCTACGATATCGGCGCGTACGAGTTCGTCACGACCACCAGCAACCCCGGTGTGTTGCAGTTCAGTGCCGCGACCTATAGCGTGGGCGAGAACGGGACCACGGCAACCATTGCGGTTACCCGTACCGGCGGCAGCGACGGCAGCGTGGCGGTGAACTATGCCACCAGTAATGGCAGCGCGACCGCCGGCTCGGACTACACTGCCCGCACGGGTACGCTCAGTTTCGCGGCCGGCGAAACGAGCAAGACCTTTACCATCCCCATCACGAACGACACGGCGCTCGAAGGCAACGAAACGGTCAACCTGACGCTCAGCAACCCCACCGGCGGCGCGACCCTCGGCAGCCAGAGTACAGCGGTGTTGACCATCACCGACGACGAGGTGGCGCAACCTGGCGTCCTCCAGTTCAGCGCCGCGACCTACAGCGTCAATGAGAACGGCGGCAGCGTGACCGTCACCGTGACCCGGACCGGCGGCAGCAACTTGCCCGTGGCGGTCAACTACGCGACCAGCAACGGCACTGCCACGGCGGGTTCGGATTACACCGCGAAATCGGGTACGCTCAGCTTCGCCGCGGGCGAGACGAGCAAGACCTTCACCATCGCCATCATCAACGACACGGCGGTGGAGGCCAACGAGACCATCAACCTGACGCTGAGCGGTCCGACCGGTGGCGCGACTCTGGGCAGCCAGAGCAGCGCCGTCGTGACCATCGTCAACGACGATGCCGCCGCGACCACTTACGCCCGTATCAATTTCTCGCGGGCCGGTTCCCCGGTGCCCACGGGCTACCTGGCCGACACCGGCAACGTCTTCGGTAACCGCGGCAACGGCTTCAGCTACGGCTGGAGCGTGGACAACCGCTCCTACGCCCGCGACCGCAACTCGTCGCGCTCGCCGGACGAACGCTACGACAGCTTCAATCACATGCAGAAACGCAGCGGCACGAAGTGGGAGATCGCCGTGCCCAACGGCACCTATCAGGTCTATGTCGTGGCCGGCGACCCGAACGCCTACGACAGCGTCTTCAAGATCAACGTCGAAGGCGTGCTGGCCGTCAACGGCACCCCAACCAGCAACAACCGCTGGGTCGAGGGCACCGTGACCGTGAATGTCACCGATGGCCGGCTGACCATCAGCAACGCCACGGGCGCGAAGAACAACAAGATCAACTTCGTGGATATCGTGCGGATACAGTGACCGGTTCTGGGTCCGCCACTCCGCCACGCGGGCGCGTGGCGGCGCCAGCCGCTGGTTCGTAGTTC
>JAEUIF010000161.1 GCA_016795185.1 Planctomycetia bacterium
TGCCGAAGATGTCCTGCACGGTGTTCGCGTATTCATTCCGAGACAGGCGACGCAGTTTGCTCCGTCCTTCCAGTCGTTGCTGTTCGACGAGGAGAGTGGTGAACGCGCCGCGCACCCAGGCCGCCAGGGCCTGCTTCTCGCCGGCCTGAAGCGGCTCGGCCGATTTCGGCGGCATCGTCCCCGCCTCGACGCGCTCCAGCACGCTGAACCAGTGCTGACTCTGTGTACGCAGTTGTTCGAGGGAACGCGGCCCGGCGAGGTCGAGCTTGGCCTTGGGCTTGTCGCCCGAGTGGCATTCCGTGCAACGCGCTTCGAGAACCGGCAGCACTTGCTTCCGAAACGAGGCGGAGGCATCCTCGGCGCGGGCGGCGGCCTGCACGGCCAGGAACAAGACCAGGGACAAGGAAATCGTGCGCATGGTCAACTCGGAGGATGAGAGTTCAGGGTGAGGTGGTTATGTAGGGTCCGCTGTGCGGACCATGAACGTCCTGTGGATTTACCGGCTCAACTTTGGTTCAACGGTCCGCACAGCGGACCCTACAGGCTTGTCCAGCATCCCTTAGCTCAATTCGGTAATCGTGCCGCTGCCGGAACCGAACTTGTCCGTGCCCACGCCGAATTTCTGGAGCATGTTGACGAACAGCTTGGCCAGCGGCGTGTTGTGGCCGACGTCGCCCGCGATGTGCTGGCCATGCTTGTAACCGCCGCCCGCGAGGAGGATGGGCAGGTTCGTCGTGCCGTGCCCGCTGGCGTCGCCGAGATTGCTGCCAATGAGGACCTGTGTGGAGTCGAGCAGGCTGCCCGCGCCTTCCTTCGTGTCGCGCAGCGCGACCAGCAACTCGCGGAAGGCTGCCATCTTCAACTTCTCGATGATCTTGAGCTGCGCGATCTTGGCGGGGTTCCGGCCGTGGTGCGAAAGGCCGTGGTGCCCTTCCTCGACGCCGGCGATCGGCGGCTTCTCGTCCATGCCCTTGATGAAAACGGTCACGACGCGCGTCGAATCGGTCTGCACCGCCAGCTTCGCGAGCTGGAACAGGACTTTCGCCCGCCCGATGCTGTCGCTGCGATCCGCGAACGGGCTGGGAAAATTCTCCGTGGGTGCGGGTTCATTGACCTTGGGCTTGGGACGGTTCACCCAGGCTTCCTCGGCGACCAGTTGCTTTTCCAGGTCGCGCACGGCCTCGGTGTAGTCGGCGATTTGCTGACGGTCGAGCTGGCTCACCGAGCGGTTCAGCTCGGCCAGGCGCTCCTTCATGCGGTCGAGCATGCTCTGGCCGCGCCGCAGACGTTCGAGTTCCCGGTCCACATCGTTCTTGTTGCCGGACAGGAACAGTTTTGCGTAGATTTGCGACGGCACGCTCAGGGCCGGAATGCCAGCCCCCGTCGGCGTGTACGACAACGGACTGCCGTCCTGCGTGGAGAGCGTCAGGAGCGGAAACCGCGTCGCGCCGGCGACGTGCTGCGCGGCGGTCACGTCCAGCGACACGGTGTTGCGGAAACCCGGCCGCGTCGGGTGCTTGGCGCTGGTCAGGAAGCACGCTTCCGAAGCATGGTCGCCGCCGATGTCCGGGTGCGAGATGCCCGAAAAGACCGTGAACCGCTCGCGCAGATCGCCGAGCACCTGGAGATACTCGCTCGCCTCGTAGTCGCGCCCGGCTTTCGCGGGAAAGAACGCCGGCCCATACAGACCGAAGCTGGTGCAAACCTGGATCATCCGCTGAGGCGGTTTCTGCTCCTGGCCCCGAGCCAGGGATTCCAGCCACGGCAGGGCCAGCATGGCCGATCCAGCGCGAAGGAAAGCGCGACGGGTGTATTTCGAGTGCATAGGTTCCATCGTCGAAATGGTGCGGAGCGTGCGAAAGCCACGGGAACAGTTTAGGGCGTGCTCCCCCCGCGTGCGATTGGAAATCGCTCGGATTCGTCGCCGGCGATGCCCTGCGGAGATTCCTCCCGAATCTTGCCGTCCTGGAAGCGCAGCACCTGGTCGGCCAGCCGGCGTGCTTCCGCGGGGTTGTGGGTCACGTGCAGGAAAGTGACGCCGGTCTGCTTTTGCACGGTGCGGAGCAGGTTGCACATGTCGAGGCGGGTATCCTCGTCGAGCGCGCTGAGCGGTTCGTCCAGCAGCAAGACGCGCGGCTGAAACGCCAGCGCCCGGCCCAGCGCCACCCGCTGCGATTCGCCGCCGCTCAGGCCCACCGGCTTGCGCGGGAACAGTGATTCGATGCCCAGCAAATGCCCTACCTCGGCGACGCGCTCCTCGACCTGGCTGCGCGGCCAGCGGCGGATCACCAGCGGGAAGGCGAGATGCTCGGCGACGGTCATGGTCCGAAACAGCGCCAGGTCTTGCGGCACGTAGCCGATGCCGCGCACGGCGGGCGGCAAGCGGGTCACGTCGCGGTCGAGCAGCAAGATTCGGCCGCCGCGCGGCGTACGCAGGCCGCAGATGGCTTCAAGAATCGTCGTCTTGCCGCAGCCGGTCTTGCCCATCAGCACGGCGTACGCGCCGCTCGCCACCTGGAACGACAGATCGTCCAGGGCAAAATGGCCCGCGCGGATGCTGAGGTTTTCGACAGCGATCATGGGTTATTGATTCCCGTTCAGCGCGCGGATTCCAGCCCGAACAACCGGACGATCACCAGCACGATGAGCGCCGCCGCCACCATCAGCAGCGACACCGCTACCGCAGCCTCCAGCCGGCCGACGCTCAGTTCCAGGAAGACCGTGGTCGAGAGCACTTCAGTCCGCAAGCGCGTCGCGCCGGAAAAGACCAGGATGGGGCCGAACTCGCCCAGCGCCCGCGCCCAGGCGAGCGTGCCTGCGGTAATCATGCCCCGCCGCGCTTCGGGCAGCACCACCAGCCAGAACGCCTGGCTGCGACTGCAACCGAGCGTCAGCGCCACTTGTTCCTGGCGCGGCGTGATCTGGTCGAAAGTCACGCGCATGGTCCGCACCGAGAACGCACAGGCCACCGCGAACTGCGCCAGGATGACGCTCGGCACCCCATACGTGATCGGTCCCGCCAGCTGTCGCTGCAACGTGGCTTGCAGCCGTTCTCCCCACGGCGTGAAACCCAACAGCAAGAAGACTAGCAGACCAGTCGCGACCGGCAGCAGCCAGCCGAGCTGGCCGACGCGCCAGCCGCCGACGCGCAGCAGCGCCAGCACGCACGCTGCGGCCAGCACGGGCAACACCACGCGCGTCAGCGCGTAGCCCAGGTGATGCTGGGCCACATCCTCGATGGCCCGGCCAATGGGCGTCTGAAAGAAGATCAGCAGGCTGAGGCCGATGACCAGCGGCGGCAGCACGATGGGGATGTCGAGCAGGGCATCGATCAGCAACTTGGGATTCAGCAGGCGCAGCACCGTGGCGAACCACCGGATGCGCTTCAGCCAGAGTCGCTCGCCGACCTGCTCCACCGGCCGGGCCAGCCGTTCGAGGAAGTCGCGAATCGGCGTGTCGTCCCAGCGCGACATCAGGTAGCCCAACGGCACCGCCACCCAGACCGACAGGATCGCCGTCACGCAGCACGACACCAGGCTGAGCTTGACCGCATAGCGAATCTCGCGGCTTTGCAGCGCTTCCCAGAGATGATCGGGCGTGGTGTAAAACGCATCCGCCGCCAGCATGGCCAGGATCAAAACCAGGTACGACCCGCCGATGACCGCGAGGCCGAGCAGGAAGGCGATATCGCCACGGCGGGAGGGTGCGGCGGGAGGAGTGGGGTTCATGCGGCCTTTCGCGGGTGGAAACTCGGCGGGTTAGCCGACTTTCTGCAATTTGGCGGCGAACACCGAGGGCTCGGCCAGGCCGAAATTATCCAACTCCGCCCGCACGGCCGCCAGATGATGCTCGAACACGCGCTCAGTTTCGGAAACCACCGGTAGCATGACCACCGCCCCGACTTCGTGTTCGTAAACGCGTCCCGGCGGTTCATGCCGCGCCGCGCGCCAGGCGAAACCGAGCGAACGTAGCACTTCGTGCAACTGGCCGTAGGTGACTTCGGTTCGTTTCATGTTCAGACCTTCGATCCGCCAACTGGCAGATACCCAGTGCAAAAGCAGGCGACTGGTTGCGCCAGCCAATCCTGGGGTGGC
>JAEUIF010000169.1 GCA_016795185.1 Planctomycetia bacterium
TTTTTCCCGGGGGGGGGGGGGGCGACCCCCCGTTTTCTCCCCCCCCCACCCGGGGGCGCCCCCCCGCCGCTCGCCAAGCTCGGACAGCAAATCAGTATCGGTGTTTGCAGGCAAAATGCAAAGGGCCTGTCCAGCCATTGTAGTTCGGACAGGCCCTTCGCATCTGTGGCAATTGTGGAATCAAGTCAGCGCGCTGGGAGCCGGAGCGGTCAGCTGCTCGGACGGCTTGGCTTCGCTGGGCACGGCGGGGGCCGGGGCCCATTCCTCGTCGTGGAGCATTTCCAGGGCGGCGGCCCGCAGCGACGACGTGCTGAAGCCGAGCGGTTCCAGCTTGCGGAAGACGGCCGCCAGTTCGGGACGCAGGTATTCCTTCGGTTCGGCCGGCCGCACGCCGATGCGCTCCCCGCCGCGCCCGCCCAGCTTCGGATGCCGGTAGAGCTTGCCGTTGGCGATCTCTTCCTGCATCACCTGCTCGAACAGTTCATGGGCGTAGGCCGGCAGCTTGCGGCGCAGTTCACCCGCCGACAGCGCACCTTCTTCCAGAACGCTTTGCAGCAGCGCCGCGACATGCACCGGCATCGGCCGGTCCCAGTAGCGCTCCTGGGCGCTGCGGTACTTCGGGTACTGCACAACCGCAGTGGCGGCGACCTGGCGCTGTAGCGACTCTTCGAGGTTCTGCGACCGCAGGGCCGGCGGCAACTGGGCGCGAATCTTCGGCACCGTCAGCGGTTCAGCGCTGTCCTGCAACACGCGCAGCAGGGCGGCGTTCAGGTCAACGGTTTCGGTCGGCGTCGCCACGGCAGCCGGTTCCATCACTTCGCTCATGGTGGTTATTCCTTCGCTTGGAGGTCCGAGACAGTCCATCCCTGCAACCTTTTTAGGCACGAAGCCGGGCGCAGGCCATCCCAGCAGGCGCTGGCCTGGGTTGCTGGGCCGTAATCTGGGCAGGGTTTCGGGGTCAGGCGGGCTGTGGGGGCGCTGCCGTCAGCCAGATATCGCCAAACGCTTCGGGCTGCTCGGCGTGCAAGCGGCGCGACTTGATGAGTTCCAGCAAGGCCAGGAACAGTGCCAGCAGCCGGCCGCGCGTGTGCGGCGGCGTGAAAATTTCCGAGAATTGCAAACGCGGCTTCTCGGACAGCTGGCACATGATGTTGTCCATGTGGTCGGTGATCTGCGTCTCGTCGAGCACGATCTGCTGCGGGGCCAGGGCCAGCGTCTCGCGCATTAGCCGGCCGAAGGCGCTGACCAGGTCCCAGAGTTCCACCGCTTGCAACGGCTGCTTGGCCGGGTCGAGTTCCGGCGGCGTTTCCACGGGCAGGCGCGGCAGGCGGGCTAGCTGGGTTTCGGCACGCGACTCCAGCATAACCGCCGCGTCCTTGAACTTTTTATACTCGATCAGCTGCCGAACCAGTTCCTGGCGAGGGTCGGCTTCATCCTCCTCGGTTCCCACGGCGCGCGGCAGCAACAGCCGGCTCTTGATTTCCATGAGCGTGGCGGCCATTACCAGGAAGTCGCCGGCCAACTCCACGTCGATCAGCTCGATGTCGCGCAAATGTTCGAGAAACTGCTCGGTCAGACGTGCGATGGAGATGTCGCGAATATCGACCTCGTCGCGCTTGACCAGGTAGAGAAGCAGGTCGAGCGGACCGCGATAGGTGTCCAGGCTGACTTGGTAGTCCATGCGGGAACTCGCGACGACGGGACGAGTAGGGCACCGCTCCTGACTTTCAGAATAGCTGATCGCTGATGGCTGTCAGCTATCAGCTATTGGATTTTTCGGCGTCGCGTGTCCAGGCACGAAAATCAATGACTTCTGCGTGGAGTTTGCCAGCATACACCACGCCCGCGAAGCACGCATCGACCAGATCGCGCCGAGCCGCCTCGTCCCAGTCCGGGCTGGCTGGCAGCGCGGTCGATTTGAGCAAGAGAACGCGACTGGCACCCCAGACCACGGCTACGCGCGCCGCGAGGGCATCGCTGGTAACTTGCCAGGTGTGCGGTAAATGGCCAGGCGCGTTTTCGTCCGCGAGCGCGAAGGGCAGGATGTCGAGAATGGGCGTCAGGCCGCGCTGCCAGAGTGATTCACATTCTGTCAGATTTTCAGCGGAGGCGCTGGCGGGCAGGACGGCGTGCAGCAGCGCGACGTTGAAGCCCATCGCCCGCAGCGCTAGCCAGTGAGCGGCTTCCTCACCGAGTTGCTGGGCCTGGTCGAAAGCCCGCACGGCGTCTGCCGCCCTTCCGCCGCCGGGGAGCAGCACTACCCGGCGCGTATCGAGTTGGTCGAGCCAGCGACGCAGCGCTGGCCCCAGCTGGGGCAGATCGAACAGACTGCCACCCACCTTCACGACCGTGAACGTTTCGGCAGCCATGCTACCCCTTGCGCGGCTCCAGAATCTGGGCGTCTTTCAGGAGCCGTTCCCGCAATTTTTCCTGGCTGACCTTCTGCACCGAGACTCGTTCATCGATGGCCAGGCAACCGGCGGTGGCGGCCGATTGACTCAATGCCATGAACACGGGCTCCATGCGGATCGAACCAAAGGCCACATGGCTAGCCGACAGCGCGAACGTGACGAACAGGTTTTCGCACTCGGCGGCTTTGGGCATGATCGCGCCGTAGCCGACCGGGTACGGTCCCTTGAGGCCGTGATGCCCGAGGAGCTTCCCTTCGCGGACCACGATGCCCTGGTGGGCGATCCGGCGCACCTCGTGGATGTCGATGCCGTAGGAGGCCAGCGCGACCGAATGCGGCGCGACCTGCGTCCCCCGGCAGTGATGCTCGGTCATCACCAGGTCCGACACCATGCGGCGCGCTTCGCGGACATAAAGCTGGTGCGGCCAGCCGCCGTGGTCGGGGAACTCGTCCTTGCACAGCCCAAACTGGCTCGTTTGCTGGCGCAGTTTTTCCGGAACGCGCCCGTCGGTTGCCAGGAAGTGCAGCAGACCACGGGCATAGTTTTCGTGGTCCTTGACGATTTCGGCCCGGCGTTCGGGATTGGCCTCGGCGTAGGCGTGGCTCGCGCCGGGCAGGTTCAGGCCCAGGTATGCGGTGTTGAAATCGAACTTATCGTTGGGCAACGGATCGAATTTGGAGAACCAGCGCAGGTCCACCGCATCGCCTGCTTTCAGGCAGGCGGCGATGTAGCGGGCATGCAGTTCGTAGCGCGCGGCGTCGTAGCCGGCAGGTCGTTCAATCGGCAAGCGATTCGCGGGCCGGGTGGTCAGGCAGAGCCGGTAGCAGTAGGCTTGCACGCCCGGCGCGGCCTCGCCGATCTTGCCCAAATCGCCGGCCTGGACTCCCGGCAACAAGCCGCTCGACGCATTACCTGGCTTCACGTAGGGGTCGAGCGGAATGGCGCGATCCCAGACGCCGCGCCCGTCTGGACGGCGGCCGTTTGGCCCAGGCTTGCCCCAATCGACTTCGGGCTTTTCCCACAATTGAATGCCATTGAGAGTCTCGTTGTACTTGCTGTTGGCCTCGCGGTTGACGGTGCAGGACACGCCCGCCTGGGCCATCAGGTCGCCTTCATAGGTGGCGTCGATGAACATTTTGGCCCGAAAGACGGCCCCGCTCTGTGTGACCAGTTCCACGATCCGGGCGCCCACCTTCTTGACCGCTTTCAGTGGTTCGCCGCGCAGCACCGGCACGTCGGCATTGCGAATCAGTTCGTCGAACACTTGCTCGGCCGTGTGCGGTTCGATGGCGAAGGCCCCGCCGGTGGGGACGCCCTTCAGCGGCTGATCGAAGGCCAGCTTCCGGCCGAACTTCGCCGCCAGTCGAGTGAAATACTCGCGGGCGATGCCGCCGACGGTGCGTGGATCGCCGATGTCCACAGCGCTCAAGCCGCCGCTGGTCATGCCGCCCAGGTGCTTGCCCGGTTCGATCAGCACGACCCGCTTGCCCATGCGCGCCGCCTGGACCGCCGCCGCGACCCCGCCGGAGGTGCCGCCGTAGATGCAGAGGTCCGCTTCCACTACTTGATCCGCGGCGTGCGCGTGTTGACCGCTGAACGCGGCGCACGTGGCGGCGCACGTGGCCAGGAACTCGCGTCGTGAAAGCCCCGTGTGCTGTTGCATGGTTCACCTTGAATGGAGAATCGCCTGGAGGAACAGCTTGCAATGGACTGTAGGGTCCGCTGTGCGAATCGCTGTAGCCGGTCGCAAACCGCGCTAGCGGCTGCAAAGCCGCGAGCGGTGGCCTATTTGCGGCGGTAAAAGGTCGCGGTCGGCGTGCGCTGGATCGTCTCCCAATCGGGAGAGGTGCGGAAGTAGTTGTCGAAGCCGATGTCGCCCGGCTGGTGACAGCTCCGCACCAGGGCAAAGTTGAATCGCCCATACTGCCCTTCCCACTGCC
>JAEUIF010000205.1 GCA_016795185.1 Planctomycetia bacterium
CCCCCCCCCCCCCCCCCGCTTCTCCGAAACGATCAAACGGAAGCAACTGGGCTCACGGCGGCCACGCGCGTGCTGCCCTTCTCCGTCGTCTCCACGACCAGGTGGTACTCGCGGCCGATGAACTGGTCGAGGTCCACCTCCTCATCGCTCTTCAGTGGCCGGCCCAGCAGACCTGCCAGCATCTTGCCGAGGTTGTTGTTCGGCGTCGGCTCGGCCTGCGTGACCCGCGAGACTTTGCGGCCGGTATGCTCGCCGGTGGTAACCGTGAACACGAACCGGATGCCGGCGCCGTACTCGATGTGATTGGTGTCCTCGATGGCCACCAACTTTCCCAAGTAGTGGCCTGGCGGGGCGCCCATTTCCTTGACGGTCACATTGCGCATTGAAATGCCCTCAACTAGAAAGAAGATGAGTTGTGCATGCCGTAGCGGGCCTCTGCACCAGACGATGGCCCATTGCGCCGCTGGATAAAGCGATCGATGGCTTCCAGCGACGTGAAGCGCCGACCGCCAACGAGGACGGTTTCGAGCTTGACGCCCTGGATGCCGAGCCGCCACCAGCGCACCAGGGTGCTGACGTGCGGCTGACCCGGCACGAACTGGGTGGCGTCGATCAGGGAGCGGAGCTGTTCATGGGACGTGTCGATCATGGCCAGGCCCTCGCAAGGGAATGCAACCACTTGCAAAAGCATGGCAAGATTTGCGCAGATTCGCTAAGGGTGCGGCCAGGGAGTTCTCAGGGACTTGTGTCCTGCTGCCAGGAAATGCCTTCACCGGTGCCGTCGGCGTGAAAGCGGATGTGGCGCAGGCCGTCGTTGAGGGTCTTGATCGTTTCGTGCAGGCGCAGACTGTTGCTTGTACGCTGATATTTCGGCGCTACGTGCGGGTCGGGAGGAGGGGCGAGCGGATCCTTGATCTTGAACGGCCAGCCTTGGGCCTCGAAGGCGTCGAGGACAGCGACGATGTTTTTCGCACGGAGCACCACCTTGCGTGCGAGCTGGCGCTGCCAGCGAAGTTCACCACGCTCTTTGTTCCACTGCGGCTTTTCCCCGGATGAAGGAAGCGCCTCGGAATCGGATGGCGGTAGTTCTGGCACACCGAGCAGGCCGCGTTGGAGCGCCGAATCCAGCTTGAGCAAGAGCTGAAGCAGTACGTGGCTGTCCGCCTCCTCACGGTACACCTGCAAGCGCTTCGCTTCTGCTGGCAAGAGGAGCGCCTGGGTCAAGAGTTCGCGCGGGCTGGGTGACGGTTGCCGAGCAGCCAGATCGAGAAGAGTAGCTGCTGCCGGACATACGGCGGTGCTGGTCTCGGGCAACGAACGAAGGGAATCCAGCAGCGGTTCCAGCGGCGGCAGTGGTTCGTCTCCTTCTCGGTTGTGGAGCTGGACCTGGAGCGCACCAACCGCCGCGCCGAGCTTGCACCAGGGGATCAGGGCACCAGCCGCTTCCAGCGCCAAGTCAACCAGGACCGCCAGGCGCTGCTGTTTCTCGTGCTGCGTTTCCGCAACTCGCGCCGATTCCGGATCAGCGGCCTGGCCGGCAATCATCTGGTGGATGCGGTTCCAATACTCGTCTTGCTCGCGCAGCAACGATTGCAGCTCGCCGTAAACATTGACCGACACGTCGTTCGCCAGCTTCACCACTGCCTCATCGAGTTGCTCGATGGCCAGGCACACGCTGACGGCCGTTTCCTCGTCGTGAAACTGATTGAACAGCGAACGCCACAGATCGAACGTC
>JAEUIF010000206.1 GCA_016795185.1 Planctomycetia bacterium
CACAGCATGCCCAGCGCCAGGGGCATCATGAACCAGCCGGCGATGTCGTGAAACGCATCGGCGGCGTTGCGTCCGGCCAGGTCGTGCAGCATGGAAGTCAGCGTGATGCGCGCCACGTTGGCGATGACCGCGATCGGCAGCGCGCTGAGCACGATGAAAATCTTGTCCTTGATGTCGGCGCGGATCAGCATGGCCACCGCCGTGGTCAGCGCGAAGAAGACGATCAACATGCTCAGGCCGCCGCAGGCTTCCACGACGCCGATGCGCGCCTCGTTGAGCATGATGATGTTGCCCTCGGACATGGCCGGGAAGCCGAGCGTTTGCAGTGCGTAGGTGCTGACCACCGTGGCCAGCCGTTGCAAGGTCGGGGCCATGAAGATGCCCAGGCGGTAGGGCAGCGGGAACATGAACAGCAGGAAGGCGATGCCCGGCCAGCTCCAGCGCAGGGCGGGCCAGCCGCCGCAGAGCACCGCCACGCCGACCAGGCAGGGCAGCAGCGAAACGGTATCGAACCAGGGATAGAAGAACCACGCCGCCGCCAGGCGCAGCACCGCGGCGAAGGCCAGGAACGGCAGACCCCACCAGCACGGCTCGAAGGTGACGGCTTGCAACATGCCGCGCCGTTGCCAGAGCAGCACGGCGGCGAACACCGGCACCAGGAAGCCGTGCGAGTATTGCGGATCGCGCGCCCAGGTGTTGGCTAGCGCGCCCAGCGTCGGCCAGTAGGCCCAGACCAGGCCCAGGCCCAGCAGCGCTGGCACACCGAAACGTAGTGCGGGCGGCGAGACGCTATCGAAACGGGCGGAAACGGCAGTGCTCATGAATTCGGTCTCCCTCGGGCGGCGCGCCGGCGCGCAGGACCGGCGGTCATGGCCTGGCGTCGGGCGCTGTAGCCATCAGCAAGCGGGGTGATCGCGAGAAGATTCGCTGGAGAGCGTTGGCATCGCTGAATCCCTTCGTTCGATGGCCAGGCGCGAGACAAAGTCTACCGTATCGCCGGTTGCCCGGAAGCCACGCCACGGCTGCACACGGCGGCGGGGCTCCGCCCCACCACACCGCGCGCCGATAGCGCACCGCGAAAACGGCTCTGCATTGAGGCTGGTGAATCTAGTCGATTCGGGCTCCCCGTGTCAAGCAAGGCTGGCGGCTCGCCGGCCGGCGTCGCCTTTGCGATGCCGGTCGGCCCTGTACAATAGCCGCCGAACGCTCGGTTCCGATTCGCTGGTGGAGGGGTGCGCCCGTGCTGAAACGTTGGTTCCTGCTGCTGGGTTGCCTGGCCCTGGCGCCCCTGCCGGCCCTCCGCGCCGATGGCCTGGACGACGTCTTCCAGCGCCGCCGGCTGATCTGGGGCGGCGACCAGGAGGGCGGCGGGCCCTACATCTTCCCACGCAAGGACGACCCCGAACGGTTCACGGGCTACGAAGTGGACCTGATGGACCTGTTGTGCGGCGCGTTCCTGCGCGCGCAGTTTCAGCAAGGCCAGTGGGACAACTTGCCCGAACTGTTGCATCGGGGCGACATCGACGTGGTCGTCAACGGCTACGAGTTGACGCCCGATCGCCTGCAAAAAATGATCGCCACCATGCCGTACTACATCTACGAGTTGCAGCTGCTGGCGCGCCGTGACCGCGCCGACCTCAAGTCCTGGGACGGTTTGAAACCGAAGAACGGCCGCAAGCCGAAGGTCGGCGTACTCAATGGCTCGGCGGCCGAGAAGTATCTGAAGGAGCACTACGCGGACCGTGTCGAGATCGTCGGTTTCGACGGCAACACCCAGGCCATGCAAAAGACCGTGGACGGCGAACTGGACGCCACGCTGCCCGACCTGCCAATCGCGATTTTCTTTCTGCGGAGCGAAAAGCGTTATCCGGAGTTACAGTTCGTCGGTTCCCCCGTGGGGCGCGGTTACTACGTGATGTACTTGCGGCCCGGCGACGAACGCTTGCGCGACGCGCTCAACGACGGCCTGCAAACGCTGATCGACAACGGCGACCTGCGCGAACTCTACGAGCGCTACGGCCTGTGGAACGACACCCAGAAGGAACTCGGCAAGCGCGGCCTGGGCACCGAAGTGACGGCCGACGCGACAGCGCGGACCGGTTGGGAGATTGTCCGCGAGAACCTGGAAATCCTGCTGCAATCGGCGGTCGTGACCGTGGTGCTGAGCGTCGTCTCGATGCCGCTGGCCATCGTGGTCGGCCTGCTGGTCGCGCTGGGCCGGTTGTACGGGCCAGCACCCGTGCGCTGGGCGCTGACGGGGTATGTGGAAGTGCTGCGCGGCACGCCGCTCTTGCTGCAACTGCTGGCGATTTACTTCGTGCTGCCGGCCATCGGCATCCGCATCCCGGCGTTTTACGCGGCTATCCTGGGGCTGGCGGTGAACTACTCGGCCTACGAGGCGGAAATCTACCGTGCCGGGTTGCTGGCCATTCCCATCGGCCAGATGGAAGCGGCGCTGGCCCTGGGCATGTCGAAGGCCGCCGCGCTGCGGCGCGTCATCGTCCCGCAGGCGGTGCGGCTGGTGATCCCGCCCGTGACCAACGATTTCATCGCCCTGTTCAAGGATACGTCGGTCTGCTCGGTCATCACGGTGGTGGAGCTGACCAAGCGCTACAGCATTCTGGCCAACAGCACGGGAGCGTTCGTGGAACTGGCGGCGGCGACGGCGGTGCTGTACCTGCTGATGAGCTACCCGTTGTCGCTGCTGGCCCGCCGCCTGGAACGCCGCAACCCGCAGGTGGCGATGTAAGTTGCACCAATCGTGGTTTGGCCGGAGGGTCCGCTCTGCGGACCAGTGAGCGACGCAACGGTCCGCAGAGCGGACCCTACCAGACGATCCGCTGGAGTCTTTCTCGTGATCGAAGTCCGCAACCTGGTGAAGCTGCGCGGCACGACGCGCGTGCTCGACGACGTGACGCTGAAGGTCGAGCGCGGCCAGGTGGCGGCGCTCGTCGGCCCCTCGGGCGGCGGCAAGAGCACGCTGCTGCGCTGCATGAACGGGCTGGAGATTTTCCACGCAGGCGAGGTGCAGCTCGACGCCGTCAAGCTGCAACCGGGCGAACAGCGCAGCGCTTCGGCGGAGACGTTGCGGCAACTGCGCCGCGGCGTCGGCATGGTCTTCCAGCAGTTCAACCTCTTCCCGCACATGACCGCGCTGCAAAACGTCATGTCCGGACCGCTCTATGCCCTGAACAAGCCGCGCGCCGAGGTCGAACCGCAAGCGAAGGCATTGCTCGAACGGGTCGGCCTGGGCGAGAAGTTCCATTCCCGGCCCGACCAGTTGTCCGGCGGCCAGCAGCAGCGCGTCGCCATCGCCCGCGCCCTGGCCATGCAGCCCCAGGTGATGCTCTTCGACGAACCGACCAGCGCCCTCGATCCGCGCATGGCCGCCGAGGTGCTGGGCGTGATGACCGACCTGGCGAAAGGCGGCCAGACCATGATTGTCGTCACGCATGCCATGAGCTTCGCCCAGCAGGTAGCGAACATCGTCCATGTCATGCAGGCCGGCCGTATCGTCGAGTCCGGTTCGCCCGCGCAGGTGTTCGGCGCGCCCCAGCAGGCCGCCACGCAGCAGTTTTTGTCCGAAGCCACGACCGCCAAGAATTCCCCTCGCCCCTAGAGGTGCATCCAGCCATCATGTCCAAGCGACTGATCACGGTCGGCCACAGCCCCGACCCCGACGACGCCTTCATGTTCTACGCCCTGGCCCACGACAAGCTCGACACCGGCGACCTGGAATTCCGCCACGAATTGCAGGACATCGAAACACTCAACCGCCGGGCGCTGAAGGGCGAGCTGGAAGTGACTGCCGTCAGCATTCATGCCTACTCGTATTTATTGGACAAGTACGCGTTGCTGCCCAGCGGGTGCAGTATGGGCGACCGCTACGGGCCCATGGTCGTGGCCCGCGAGCCGTTGACCATCGAGCAATTGAAGACGCGCAAGATCGCGGTGCCGGGCACGATGACCACGGCGTTCCTGGCCCTGCGCCTGTTGCTGCCGGGCGGTTTCGAGTACGAAGTGATTCCGTTCGACGAGATTCTCAACGCCGTCGAGCAGGGCCGTTTCGATGCCGGACTGATCATTCACGAAGGGCAATTGACGTTTCAGAATCAGGGCTTGCGGCTGATCGTCGATCTCGGCATCTGGTGGATGGAGAAGACCGGGCTGCCGTTGCCCCTGGGCGGCAACGTGGTGCGCCGCGACCTGGGCGAAGCGACCATGAAGCAGATCAGCCGGCTGCTCAAGGAGAGCATTCAGTATTCGCTCGACCACCGCGACGACGCGCTGACCTACGCGCTGAAATATGCCCGCGACATGGACAAGTCGCTGGCGGACAAGTTCGTCGGCATGTACGTCAACGACTGGACGCTCGACTACGGGCCGCGCGGCCGGGAAGCGGTACGCCGCTTGCTCGACGAGGCACATCAGGCCGGCGTCATCGCCAAGCCAGTGGCGGTCGAGTTCGTGGAGTGAGGTCTCCGGTCGAAAACCGCGCTCGCAGGTTCGCCTGGCGGCGGCACAGGGTTCGCCGCCGCCAGGCGAAACTACCAACCTCGGCTTACGGCCGATCCGTTTTCCAGATGAGATTGCAGCGGTTCCGCCGATTGCTCATAATCGCAGAGTGAGCCCTCGTCGCCCGTCGACAGGAGTCTTCCATGTCGCGAAGCCGTCTGCTGCTCGCCTGCTGCGTTCTGTGCATTGCCATTCAACCCGCCAGCGCCGAGCCGTTCCGCTATGCGGAAGGCAAGCATGGCCAGGGCGAACTGAAGTACATCAACGACGTGCCCGTCCTGCGCGTCGCGGGCAAGCCGGCCGACCTCGGCGAGCAGACGGCGGTGCTGGCCCTGAAGTCCTCGGACCGGCTGCTCGGCTATCCGCGAGAGTTCCTCAAGCTCCTGAAGCTCGACCTGGCCTGGCCGGTCATCGTCGGCACCGGCAAGGGACTGCTGCAAAACTTTCCCGAACACCACCTCGCGGAGATGGAAGCCGGCATCCAGGCCGGCAAGCTCGACCGCGACCTCGTCGTCGCCGCCAACACCATGTTCGATTTGAAGAAAGTCATCGGCTGCTCGACGCTGATCATCGAACCGGGCCGCAGCGCCACGGGCGGCATGCTCTTCGGCCGCAATCTCGACTTTCCCACGCTGGGCTACCTGCACGAATACAGCCTGGTGACAGTGTACAAGCCGGAGGGCAAGAAGGCGTTCGCATCGGTGGGATTTCCTGGCTGCATCGGCGTGCTGACCGGCATGAACGAGGACGGCCTGACGGTGGCGGTGCTGGAAGTCTACTCGTCCAACGACGATTCGCTGAAGTTCGACGCCAAGGGCATACCGTACGCCATCTGCTTCCGCCGCTTGCTGGAAGAGTGCGCGACCGTGGAGGAAGCCGAGAAGCTGCTAAAATCGCTGAAGCGGACGACGCGCGTCAATCTGGCCATCGGCGACAAGAAGACGGCGGCGGTCTTCGAGATCACGCCGAAATCGGTAGTCGTCCGGCCGTCCGAGAACGGTGTGCTGCCCTGCACGAATCACTTCCGCAGCAAGGAACTGGGCGTGGGCGTGAAGTGCTGGCGCTACCCGATTCTGGAGAAGAGCAAGGAAGAGAAATCGCTGAACGTCCGCGACGTGGCCGCCCTGCTGCACGAAGTCAACCAGGGCCAGCTGACGCTGCAAACGATGGTCTTCGAGCCCGCCGACCTCAAGCTGCACCTGGCTATCGGCAAGCCGCCCACCTCGGCGCTGCCGCTGAAGACGCTGGACCTGGGACCGCTGCTGAAGAAGTAACGCTGCACCGGGCAGCAAACGCCACGACCGATTCCGACTCGCCATCGACACCTTGCAGGCCGACTCGGCGCGAGCGACCTGTTTCTCATCGCTGGCAGAGTTCCAGCCGGGAACGGCGCTGCGCTTGGGGTTCGGTCACCCCCATCGACCCAGCCGAGCGCCATCAAGACTGCCCATTTCGGCCGGTATCCTGCCTTATCCTCTGTCGCTCAGCCCCTGCCGCAGGAGAAAGTCCATGTGCCGACTGTTGTTGCTCGTGGCCATGCTGGCCGTTCCTGGCTTCGCCGTGGCCGCCGACAAGCCCGCCGGCCAACCGCCGAACGTCATCCTGATTTTTACCGACGACCTCGGTTATGGCGACCTGGGCTGCTACGGGCAGAAGCGGATCAAGACGCCGCACGTGGACCGAATGGCGCAGGAAGGCGTGCGCTTCACGCAATGCTATGCCGGCAGCACGGTCTGCGCGCCGTCGCGCAGCGCCCTGATGACGGGCCAGCACACGGGCCATACGCTGGTGCGCGGCAACGCGCGCGTGCCGTTGCGGCCCGAGGAAGTGACGGTCGCGAAGGTGGTGAAGTCCGCCGGCTACCGCACCGGCCTGATCGGCAAGTGGGGCCTGGGCGAACCCGACAGCACCGGCATTCCCAACTTGCAAGGTTTTGACTACTTCTTCGGCTACCTCAACCAGCACCTGGCCCACAACTACTATCCGGACTATCTCTGGCGCAACCAGGAGAAGGTGCTCTATTCGGGCAACGTGGTCGAGAAGAACGTGGCCAGCAAACGGACGGTCTATTCGCACGACCTGTTCACCGAGGAAGCCCTGAAGTTCGTCGAACAGGAGCCGGGCAAACCGTTCTTCCTCTACCTGGCCTACACCATTCCGCATGCTAACAACGAGGCCGGCAAGGAAGGTATGGAGACACCCAGCGATGAGCCGTACACGAAGGAAAACTGGCCGCAGCAGCAGAAGAACCACGCCGCGATGATCACCCGTATGGACGCCGATGTGGGCAAGTTGCTGCAAAAGCTCAAGGACTTGAAGCTCGACGAGAAGACCATCGTCTTCTTCACCAGCGACAACGGTCCGCACAAGGAAGGCGGCAACGATCCGAAGTTCAACCAGAGCAGCGGGGCGCTGCGGGGCATCAAGCGCGACCTGACCGAAGGCGGCATCCGCGTGCCGATGCTCGCCCGTTGGCCCGGCCGCATCCCCGCCGCCACGGTCAGCGATCAGGTCTGGGCCTTCTGGGACTTCCTGCCCACCGCGGCGGAACTGGCGGTAGCAAAGTCGCCGGCCGGCATCGACGGCATCTCGATGGTGCCGGCCCTGCTCGGCGAGAAGGTCGCCGGCCGCCCGCAGACGAACCACGAGTTTCTCTACTGGGAATTTCACGAAGGCGGCTTCAAGCAAGCGGTGCGCATGGGCGACTGGAAACTGATCCGCCAGCCTTACGGCAAGGAACCCGCGCCGCAGCTGTACAATCTCAAGGACGACCTCGGCGAAACGAAAGACCTGGCGGCGGAACGCAAGGATATCGTCGCGCGGATTGAAGCGTATCTGAAGACGGCCCGCACCGAATCGAAGGACTGGCCGGTGCCGCCGAAGAAGAACTAACTGCCGCGTTTAGCCGCGAACCGAAGGCGAGCGCTGGATGTGCTAAACCGCAAGCGGCGAAGTGCAATATGGCCCTCTGTCACTATCACCCGGAACGCGCGGGCGTCGGCATCTGCATGCGGTGCCGGGTCGTCATCTGTACCGCATGCTGCACCAAGCTGGATGGCGTCAATCACTGTCATGCTTGTCTGAAGGCCCTCGGCCGGCGCGACGAGCCCGCGCGTTCGCACGGCATACCGGCCGCGCTGGCCGCCGTGCTGGTCCTCGGGCTATGCTGGCTGCTGTTCTTCGCGGGCAGCTGGTTGCTGCAAGTGCAGCTGGCGAAATTGACCGCAGGCAATCCCTAGCGCAAGGATTGTGACCGCGCATGGCGCTCGACATCCGCCCGCGCACCACCGGCGAAATCCTCGACGACGCCTTTCGGCTCTTCTGGGCCGACGCGCCCGTGCTGCTGGCGCTATCGAGTGTGTTCCTGATGCCCGCGCTGCTGGTGGTGTTGTTGCAAGTGGGCTGGCCTGCCGGCGAATCGCTGCTGCGGCCGATGTTGCTCGCGGCAGCGCTGGCGACGGCGCTGCCGCTGACCGGTCTGGCGTCGGCGGCCTGTCAGGAAGTATTGCGCCGCCGCGCGGAAGGCCAACGCGCCACGCTGGGCAGCGGCCTGCGCGCCGCGTTCACGGGCGGCCTATCGCATTTGGCCGTGCGCGCCGCCACCCTGGCGCTGGCGGGACTGCTCGCGTTTTGCCTGCTCTGTCCGGCACTGGCGGTCTGGAGCGGCCTGACCAGCGCCCTGGCTTCGCTCGATGACGAAGGCGCTGCCAGCGGTGGTGGGGGCTTGCTGTTGCCCTTGGTGACGCTCTGCCTGGCGCTGCCGCTCTGGCTCGTCTGGAACTATACCGCCACGGTGCATGCCATCCTGGCTGCGGGGGAGTTTCGCTGGCCCGGCGCGTTGCGGGAAGCGAGCCGGCAGTGCCAGCGGCAGTTCGGTAAGACTGCCGTGGTGATGCTCATGCGCGGCCCGCTTGGCGTGCTGGCGGTCTGTACGCTGCACAGCGCCGGTGGTTTGTTATTGCTGCTGCTCGATGCGTTCATCGGCCTGGACGTAGGTCTGGCCGACCATGCGTTGTCACCGTTCGCGAATCCGATTTACTACACCGCGCTGCTCGGCTTGTCGTTGCTGCTGCTCAACCCGTACTTCGAGGCGACGCATTACCTACTGTACCTCGACGCCCGCACCCGCCACGAAGGGCTCGACCTTTGGTATCGCGTGCGACGACTGTTTCCCGTGAGTGCCAGGGCCCTGGCTGGCATGCTTGTCCTCGCCGTCGCAGCGGGGAGTGCGGTCCAGGCGGCCGACCGGCGCCGGATGGTGGTGCGAGACGCACGGCAAGAACTGGCGCGGGTCGTCGAGCAAGTGAAGTCTACGGAGCCGTATCCAGGCCCCGATCGCTGGCTGCCTCCACTGCGAACTCTCGGCAAGCGGCTTGACGAACAGGCCGGTGCCAGGCCCGGCGGGTTCGCCTGGTTCAAGTACGGCCTCGACGAGTTCGAGCAGGCGAAACAGGACCGCGACCGTGCCCTGGCCGTGCTGAACGGACTGGACCAACGGTTGTCACTGATCGAGGAGAGCCTGCCGGCCGGCGACGGTCCTCCCGGCAAGTCGCGCGAGGAGATTCGGTCGCTGCTGCCGGCCAACGACGACAAGGTCCGCCCGCGCCCCGATCCGACCAAGAAAGTGGACGCGGAGCGGCCGGTGCGCCGCGACGATGAATTCGGCGAGCGCCCCGCGCGGAGAAGTGGCGACGGCGGCGTCATTCCGCCGCTACCAGTGGGCGGCCTCTCGACCCTTGCCTGGGGGCTGCTGCTGGCCATCCTGACCGCCGGGTGCGTGGTCGCCCTGGTGTTGTGGCGGAAGCAGCGCCCGGCAAGGTCGGCCACGAAGCCCCAAGCGGGTGAACTTTCGCTCGAAGCCTTGCTCGCGCAGACTGATCGGCCCATCGGCGAAAGCCTGTGGAAACAGGCCGATGACCTGGCGCGAGCAGGCAACTTGCTCGAAGCAGTGCGCACGCTCTACCTGGCGGTGCTGGCGCTGCTGCATCGCGCCGACCTGATTCGCTATGCCCAGACGCGCACCAATCACGAATATCTCGCGCAGGTCCGCCCCCATTCCGAGGTCCACGCACCGTTCGAGGGCCTCACCGGGCTGTTTGAATTGAAGTTCTACGGTGAAAAGTCGTGTCAGCCGGACGACTATCAGGCGTGTCGGCAGCTGGCCGAGCGGGTGCGTGCGGAGCTTTCGTAGACGTGCCCGCCGGAGCAGGTTAGACTGATAGTATGAAGGAAGCCATCTTTACCATTGAAGAGGCAGCACGTTGCCTGCCGTCCTTGGTGCAGCGCGTCCACTCCACCGGCGAAACGGCATTACTCGTCCAGGCGGGGGAACCGATGGTCCGCATCGTCGCGATTCCGATGTCGGAGCCGCCAAAAGACGACCTGATCTCATTTTTGCGGCGCTGGCGACTCGAACATCCCGAACCAGATGAACAGCCTTGGTAGGGTAGGTCGAGCCGTTTTCACGCCAACGTTTTCCCTTGCCGGGTGTAAAATTGATGGAGTATGGTTGATAGCGGAAACCCATCGCCCCTGTCCTCAATCGCAGGTCGCATCATGGCTGCCGCCGCACCCGTCGCGAACTCACAACCGACTGGCTCCCCGGACAAGAAGCCCTTGCTGCCGCCCGAGGAACGCTTCTGGCAGCGACACTCTCCGCACAACGAGTTTCCGCTGTCCAGCGTCGGTTCCGTCGCGCTCTATGTGCTGATGGGCCTGATGATCTGGGCCGGCATCAAGTTCTTGCCGAGCTTTGCGAGCGAACCGCTGCCGGTGGGGGCCATCGAGTTTGGGGATGTGGGCGGTGGCGGCGGCGACCCTTCCGGCGTTTCGGGCGGCACCGGCGACAAGTTGCCCGAGAACGTGGGCAACCCCGATCCCACGCAGCTGGCCAAGGAGCAGAACCTGCCGCCGTTGCAGCCGCTGCTGCCCAAGCCCGTCGAGCCCAGCACTATCAAGGACATCGTGGCGTCGGACGATGCGGGCGATCCGATCCTGGAAAGCGGCTCGACGGCCATCGCCAACCTGAGCGATATCAAGCAGGACACCGCCAAGCTGCTGCTCAGCAACCTGCGTGACAAAGGCAAGGGCGGCACCGGCACTGGTGGCGGTTCGGGCACGGGTACTGGCACCGGCACGGGCAGCGCCAAGGGGCCGGGGAACAAGGCTCCGCTGTCCGAACGGCAGAAGCGCGTCCTGCGCTGGAACATGGTTTTCGACACCCGCAACGGCGAGGATTATCGCCGGCAGCTACAAGCGCTGGGCGCGATCCTGGCGATTCCGTCCCCAGATGGCCAGTATCTGGTGATTCGCGACCTGCGTCCGCCGGCGCGGCCTGCCGCCGAGGACTTGCAGAAGCTCCAGCGCATCTTCTGGGTGGATAGCACTCCGCAGTCGGTCTACAACCTGGCCACGGCCCTGGGGCTGTCGGGCGTGCCGCCGCACATCGTCGCTTTCTTCCCGGAAGAACTGGAAGCCAAGCTGGCGGCGATGGAGAAGTCGTTCGCGCGCGGTCGACCAGAAAGCGACATCAAGGAAACTCGTTTCCGCGTGATGATGCGCGCCGGCAAGTATGAACCAGTAATCGTCGATCAGCGCTGATCGTCGCCGATCAACGTCCAAAACCGTGCGAAGCCGCAAGCGGGTTGCTTCCGCTTGCGGCTTCGCACGGTTTTCGCTTGGGGCCGAGCCGTCAGCGGCTCAGGTTAGAACAGGAATTGCAACTCCAACATC
>JAEUIF010000209.1 GCA_016795185.1 Planctomycetia bacterium
TTGGGGCGGCGGCTGGGGCTGGGCCGGTGCGCCGCGTTGGGGCTGGGGCGGTTGGGGCGTCAACTACTGGCGGCCTTGGGTGCCGACCTATAGCTGGGGTTGCTATCAGCCGTGGGTGTCGTACTCCGTGTCGCCGGTCTACTACTATTACCCGATTTCGACGACTGTCGATGTGGTGAGCGCGCCAAATTACACGCAGGCCATTGCGCGGGTCGAACCGACGCGCGTCTACGGGCAACCGAACGGCGGCGTGGTGCAGTCGGCCCCGCCGACCGCGCCACCGCAAAACGGCACGTACTACTACGACGGCGGCCCGCAGAACCCCGTGCCGCTGCCGAAGTCGAACACCGCGCCGCCGCGGCCCGCGCCGCAGCTGCCGCCGGCCCTGCCACAGCAAAAGACGCAGCCGCTGGAAGGCATTCCGGTCTCGCTGCCGGCGACCACCCAGGCCAAGTTCGCGTACCCGGCCTACGGCGAGAAGCCGGTGCAAACCAACTTCGCCGTGGATCGCGTGCCCACGACTACGGTCAAGAAGTGATGCGGTGGTCTTGAAGTGAAAAGGCCCACGGTGACAAACCGTGGGCCTTTTTGCTGCGCCTGGATTGAATTTACTTCGCCGCAAGCTGGGCTTCCAGGGCCGCGAGGCGGGCTTCCAGCGTGGCGACGCGCTCCGCGAGGGCCGCCACATCGATGACCGGCCCGCCCTGAATGCGTTCGAGAGCTTTCACCGCCGCTTCGCGAATTTCGGGACGGGTGTCGTGCGTGAAGGGCTGGATCGCCGCGACCGCGTCGCGCGCTGCCGGGCCAATTTGCCCGAGCGCGACGATGGCGTTGGTCCGCACCAATTCATCGGTCTCGGACAGCGCTTCGACCAGCGCGCCCGTCGCGGCCCAGGCTTCCGGGCCTATTTCCGCCAGCGCGCCGGAAGCCAGGATGCGCACGCCCTCGTCGCGATCCTTCAATCCTTCGATCAGGGTCTGTACCGCGGCCCACGGCGAGCGCGTGTCGATCTTGAGCAGGGCCATCGCCGCCAGAATACGCTGGTCCTTGTCGCCTTCCTGCAACGCCCCCGTGAGCGCGGGAATCGCGGCGGTCGCTTCCGGCCCCAGCCGGGCCAGGTTACGGATGGCGGGCGTGCGCACTGCCTGGTCGGGCGCCTTCAGGCCGCCGATCAGCGCCTGGACCACGCCGGGCACCCGCGAACCAATCTTGCCGAGTGCCGCCGCCGCGTAAACCCGCACGCGCACGTTCTCGTTGTCGTTCTTGAGGGCCGCGCCCAGCACGGGCACGGCTGGTCCGGCGGCATCGCCGATCTTGCCCAGGGCGCTGATGGCCAGCACGCGGACATTGGAATCGGGGTCATTGAGGAAGCGCATCAGTGCCGGCACCGCCGCCGCGCTGGCCTTGCCCATTTCGCCGAGGGCATGGATGGCGTTGGAACAAACGACGGCGTCGCTGTCGCTCAGGGCCTGCACCAGGGCCGGAATGGCCATGCGCGCCGCCGGTCCAATCTCCGCCAGGGCGGTGGCGGCGTTCGAGCGGATCACGGTATCCGGACTGCGCAGGGATTCGAGCAGCGCGGGCACGGCCTCGCTCGCGGCTGGCCCAATCTTGCCCAGCGCGGCCGCCGCCCATTCGCGGATGCTGAGCCGATCATTGCGGAGGATTTGAATCAAGTCCGGCACGGCCGGCGCTGCGGCGGGGCCGATGGCCGTCAGGGCGTAGACCACCCATTCGCGCAGGGCTTCATCGCGCGCTTGCAACACCTGGACGAGCGCGGGCACGGCCGGCGCTGCGGCCGGACCCAGTTCGCGCAACTCCGTGGCCGCGTTGATCCGCGCCTCCGGGTCGCGCGATTTCAACTGCTCGATGCACGCTAGCACTCGCTGCTCGTGAGCCATTGGCGAATCCCTTGGTATCCGGCTGGTGTTCGTGGAATCTCCAGAAAGCTACCGTGATTGCCGCGTGATTTCCACGATTTTTCCCCGCGGCTCGCCCCGCTGCTTCCCTTTTTCCGGCTGACGGCGTCCCGTATGATGACGCCCATGCTGCGCGAACTGGCGGTGCAAAACCTGGCCTTGATCGAGGACGTCCGCGTTGAGCTGCAACCGGGCTTCTGCGCCTGGACCGGCGAAACCGGCGCGGGCAAGACCCTGCTGCTGGCCGCCCTCGGCTTGCTGCTGGGCGAACGCGGCTCGGCGGAACTGCTGCGGACGGGGGCCGGTGAACTGCGCGTCACCGGGCGCTTCGAGCTGCCCGATGAACCGCAACGTCGTGCCGTCGGCGAATTGCTCGGCTCCGAGCTGGCCGACGAGGAGCTTGTCGTCACGCGGAGGCTCAATCAGGCGGGGCGGTCCACGGCGCACGTCAACGAACAGCCGGTTGCCGTCGCCACGTTGCGGCAGCTGGGCAGCCTGCTGGTCGATATTCACGGACAGCGCGAAAGCCAGTCGCTGCTGGAACCGGCCTATCAGCTGCAATTGCTCGATGCGTTTGGCGAACTGGATGCTCTGCGGCAGCAGTACCTCGCTCGGGCCGAGCGCATCCGCGAACTGCGTCGCCGCTTTAGCGACCTGACCGCCCAACGGCAGCAACGGCAGCGCGAACTGGCCCTGCTGGCATTCGAGCAAGAGGAACTGGCCGCCGCACAATTGAGCGCGGGCGAGTTGAAGGAACTGGCGGGCGAGCGCGAACGGTTGGTCCACGCCCAGGCGTTGCGCGAGTTCGCCGTCGCGGGCCGCTCTCGACTGCACGATGACGACGAATCGGTCGTCGATGCGCTGGGCAAGCTGCTCAAGGACGCGGAACGCTGGCAGGCCGTCGATCCGCGCCTCGAAGACGCCGCTCGTGCCCTGGCGGAGCTAATCGCGCAAACGCGCGACCTCGCCGACCTGTTTCGCGTGCTCGAAGAACGCTGGGAAGCCGACCCGGCCCGGCTGGAAGAAGTCGAGCAACGGCTACGGCTGCTGCGCCGGCTGGAAGCGAAGTATGGCAAGGATGTCGAGCAACTGCTGGAGTATCTAACCACGCTCGATGAGCAACAGCAGCGGCTGAAGCGTGAGGAAACCGATGCCGAGCAGGTGCGCGCGGAACTGGAGCGAGCGTTTGCCGACCTGCACCGCGCCGCCGGGGACTTGAGCAAACAACGGCAGAAGACCGCCAAGAAGCTGGCAGCCGAGACGCGCAAGCACCTCGCCGACCTCGGCATGGCCGAGGCCCAGCTGGAAGCGGTGCTGGAACCGGTGTCGCTCGGCGATGATGCCCTGACGGCGGAAATCCCGGCCTGGGGCGTCGAACGCCTGGAACTGATGCTGGCGGCCAATCGGGGTGAGCCGGCCCGGCCGTTACGCAAGGTGGCCTCGGGCGGTGAGCTGTCGCGCACGATGCTGGCATTGAAGACCGTGCTGGCGGCGCACGACCATGTACCGACGCTGATCTTCGATGAAATCGACGCCAATGTCGGCGGCCGGCTCGGCGATGTGCTGGGCCAGAAACTGGCGGCGCTGGGGCGCGGCCGGCAGATCGTCTGCGTCACCCACTTGCCGCAGGTCGCCAGCTATGCCCGGCATCAGTGGACCATTCGCAAGCGGCGGCGCGGGCAGCGCACCGCCACCAGCATCGAATTGCTCGGCGACGCCGAACGGCTCGAAGAACTGGCGAGCATGTTGCGCGGCGAAGCGCGTGGCGAAACGACTCGTCAGGAAGCCGCCGCCATGCTCGCCGCTGCCAAACGCAAGTGGTGAGCAACGCCCAGCGTTCATTCCGCTTCGCGTTCGTAGTTCCGCCTTCAGGCGGCGAATCGCTCGCCGCCTGAAGGCGGAACTACGAACTACCAGAAACGGACACTCAGCCGCGCAGCCAGCCGGCGATCACGACGACCACGAGTGCCACGGCGATCGATTCGATGCCGGTGAATTGCCACATGACAGGACTCCATTGTCCGATGACGTGATTGCCTCTCTCTGTGGGAAGACAACGCAATTCGCACCGCGCTTCGACCGTGAAATCCGGGAAATTTCGCGCGCTTTCGTGCAGGTTCAGCCGGGAGCTGAACTGCCTTGCGCCGACGAACCGCGCTGAAACCAAAAATCGCGAAAAAAAGTGTATGCGGTGCGTCGGACCACCCCTCTTATAGATGATGGCCCAGACGATTCGGGAGAACCAGATGCCCCAGGCGCCGCTGGCCGCGGTTGTGCAGCACCTTCGCCGCTGGATCGGTGGACGTGCCGCCGCGGATCAGGCCGATGACCGGCTGTTGCAGCGCTTCGCCGAAGCGCGTGACGAGGCGGCCTTTGCGGAACTGATGCGCCGGCATGGGCCGGTGGTACTGGGGGTCTGCCGGCGCGTACTGGCCGACGGGCATGACGCGGACGATGCGTTCCAGGCAACCTTCCTGGTGCTGGCCCGCAAGGCGGCTTCGATCCGGCAAGGCGAGGCCCTCGGCGGCTGGCTGTGCCGGGTGGCGTGCCGGATCGCGCTGGCCGCCAAGACTGCCAGCGCCCGCCGCCGCGCCGGTGAACGGCAGGCACTCGACATGAAGCCAACCACGACGATGAACGAACCGGCCTGGGCGGAACTCCGGCCGCTGCTGGACGAGGAAGTCGATCGGCTGCCCCGCAAGTACCGCGTGCCCGTGGTGCTCTGCTATTTCGAGGGCAAGACCCACGAGGAAGCAGCCCAGCAGTTGGGCTGGCCCAAGGGGACGGTCGCCGGCCGACTGGCCCGCGCCCGCGACCTGCTGCATCAACGCCTGACCCGGCGCGGCGTTACGCTATCAGCCGCCGGTTTCGCCGCCCTCCTTACGGAGCTGCCCGCCAGCGCGGCGGTCCCGCCCACTTTGTTCGCCACAACCTTGCAATCGGCAATCGCGTACTCGGCGGGACAGTCGGCGGCGGTAACGTCGGCCGTCCTGCTAGCGGAAGGAGCAATGCGCACGATGTTTCTGACCAAGATCAAGATCGCGGCCGGGGTGTGCCTGGCTGTCGGCATCCTGGGCACCGGACTCGGCACCTACCTGCACCAGTCGGCGACGGCCCAGCCTGCCGTCGGCGAGGTGCAGAAGGTCCAATTGTCCGCGCCGGTGGGCAAGGCCCAGTTGCCTGCCCCGGTCGGTCCAGGCGGCGGACGGGATGTCGCACCGGGCGGCAATCTGTTCACTGCCTTCAACCAGGCCGAGACGTTGTTCACCGCCAAGGTGGTGAACGTGGTGCTCGGCCCGGTCGGCCTGAGCGAACCGCCGCTGCATTCGATGAAGATCACCTTTGAAGACGTCAAGATGCTGCGCGGCAAGCAACCCGCCGGGCTGACCTTTTCCTACAGCATTCGTGCTCCCCAGGCTCCCCAGTTCAACCAGGGCGAAATGGTGCTGGTGGCCGCCTCGGCGCTGCGCATTTCGACCATCGTGCCGGCGAAGGAAGCCGACGTGGCCCTGGCGAAGAAGGCCATCTCCGTGCCCATCGGCTGGACGCTGGAGAACGACAAGCCCGTCTCGCCCTGGGCCAGCCTCGGTGACAAGGCCAAGCTGCCGGGTTTGAAGTCCGAGGTGGTCTGTGCCAAGTCCGGGCGGCCGGCGTTGCTGGCGGGCGACGTGGAGTTCAAGGTCGAGAAGATCATTCCCGCCAAGGTGCAACAGTACAAGAACCCCTTCGGCGACGGGGAGTTCAAGCTGACGGTTACGAATCCCGGTAAGGAAGCAGTGGTCGTGCCTGCCTTGCTGACCGACGGCCAGCAAATCCACTGGGCCGACAGCGTGCTGATCGTGCAAAACCAGAAGACGCACATCCTGCCCGCCGCCGGGACGACCAAGGGCAATCTTCAATCGGTGAAGCTCGCGCCGGGCGCCAGCGTGACCGGGACGATCAACACCCTGCAACTGAAGGACGTTTCCTGGCC
>JAEUIF010000217.1 GCA_016795185.1 Planctomycetia bacterium
CTGGGACCTGTCCCTGGCCGACGAGTCCGCGCCTCGGCAGCCGGACGCCCAGCAACTGGCCGGCTGGTGGAACGATCTGGCCTCCGACGAAGCCGACCGCGCCTACCGCGCCATGCGGGCGCTGGCCACCGTGCCGCGCCAGGCCACATCGTTCTTCAGCGAACGGCTGCGTCCGGTGGCTGCCGTCGAGCCGCGCGCCCTGGCCAAGCTGATCGCGGACCTGGATAGCCGACAGTTCGCGGTACGCCAGCAAGCGGCCGAGGAACTCGAAGTGCTGGGCTCCCAGGCCGTGCCCGCGCTGCAAGAGGTACTGAAGGGTGAACCGTCCCTGGAAGTCCGTCAGCGGGTCGAGGAACTGCTCGACGAAGCCGACCGCCTGATCCTGTCCGGCCGCGCCTTGCGAACCTGGCGGGCCATCGAAGTCCTGGAACACCTGGGTACGCCCGAGGCCCGCCAGCTTCTGACCAACCTGGGCAAAGGCACACCCGATTCCCGATTGACACGCGAAGCCCAGGCAGCCCTGGCACGCTGCAAGCGGCGCTAGAGGGGTTTGCAAACGGGTGTAGCTCAGGGCGCTACGGTCCGCACAGCGGACCCTACGGGATTTCGTAGGGTCCGCTGTGCGGACCGCTACAGCCAGTCGCAAAATGCGCTAACCAGGCTCGCGGTCCCGCACTCCCGCGCTCTCGAAGGTCGCCATCTCACGCATGATGTCGGCCGCTCCGCGCAGCAACGGCAGCGCCAGTGCCGCGCCGCTGCCTTCTCCCAAGCGCAGTCCCAGGTCGAGCAACGGCTTCAGGTCAAGCGCTGCCAGCACGGTGCGATGGCCCGCTTCCACGCTGCAATGAGCTGCCACGCAGTAGCCGCGCAACGCCGGCTCCAGACGCACCGCCAGCAGGCCCGCCACGGAGCTGATGAACCCGTCCAGCACTACCACCATGCGCCGCGCCGCCGCTTCCAGAGCCACGCCGACCAGGCCCGCGATCTCGAAGCCGCCGACAGCGCTCAGTGCCGCCAGCGGTGCGACCGACGCGGCACGCTGCGGAAAGTGGCGAGCCAGCGCCCGTTCGATGACCGCGACCTTGTGCCGCCAGCCAGCATCGTCGAGTCCGGTGCCGCGCCCGGTGACGGCGGCCACCAGCTGGCCCGTCAGCAGCGCCGTCAAGGCGCTGGCACTGGTCGTGTTGCCGATGCCCATCTCACCCAGTGCCACGACCTGCACGCCGCGCGGCGTCAACTCGTCGGTGACCAGGCGCCGGCCCACGGCAATGGCCTGCTCTGCCTGTGCGAACGACATCGCCGGGCCGTGCAGGAAGTTCGCCGTGCCCGCCGCAATCGGATAGCGCAGCAAACCAGCCGTGTCCAGAGCGGGCGGCTGCTTCACCCCCAGATCGACCGTCAGCACTTGCGCACCCGCTCCGCGCGCCAGCACGTTGATGGCCGCCCCACCGCGCGCGAAGTTCAGCAGCATCTGCCCGGTGACTTCCTGCGGATAGGCGCTAACGCCTTCCTCGGCAATGCCGTGGTCGGCCGCCATCACCACGACCGTGGCGGGCTCGGCGACGGGCTTCAGCGTTTCCTGAATGGCGCAAAGCTGCTGGCCGAGTTCGAGCAATCGGCCCAGCGCCCCGGTGGGCATCGTCAGACGGGCTTGATGTTCCGCCGCGCGGCGGAACCAGTCGGGATCGAGCGGTGAAATATGTCCAACGTTCAAACGGGCGTCTCCTGTCGAAACCTCACAAAACCGCAAGCGGAGCCGTCGCCGCTTGCGGTTTAGCAGGCTTCGTTTACTTCTCCACCGGCGGCGTGAAGTCCGCAATGTACAACTGCGCTGGCTGCCGCCCGTCGCGCGTCGAGGTCCACATCAGCTTGCTGCCATCCGGGCTGAAGACGGGCAACACGTCAGCGCCCGGCGCGGCCGTCAGACGGACCTTCTTGCCCGTGTCCACGTTCATCCAGTAGACGTCGTAGTTGGGCCGTTTCGTCGGGTCGCTGTGGTCGGCGGCGGTGTAGACGATGTGCTTGCCGTCCTTGTGCCAGTAGGGCGCCCAGTGGACCCAGTTCAGATCGTCGGTCAGCGCCCGCTCGCCCGAACCGTCGGCGTTGATGACATAGAGCTGCAAGTGGTCCTTCTTCTTGCGGTCGCTGCGGAAGATGACCCGCTTGCCGTCCGGCGAGAAAAACGGCCCACCGTTGTAGCACTTCGGCGCGTTGGTCAGCTTGCGGACGTTCTTGCCGTCGGCGTCCATGATGTACAGTTCAAGGTTCTCCTCACCGTCGCGGTTCGAGCAGAAGACGATGTACTTGCCGTCCGGCGAGTAGGCCCCCTCAGCGTCGTAGCCTTTGGAATCGGTCAGCCGTTTCAGGCCCGTGCCGTCCGGGTTGGCCTCGAAGATTTCCATGTACGGATCGAAGTCCCAGAGATACCGGCGGCGCTTGCCGCTCTGCTTCTCCTCGTCCCTCAGCTTGAGTTCCGCCGCGTAGTGGGACTTGGCGTCGGGATCGAGGTGCGAGCTGGCGAAGATGATCTTCTTGCCGTCCGGCGCGAAGTAACTGCACGTCGTCTTGCCGACGCCCGGGCTCACCCGGCGGAAGCTGCCCTTCTCCAGATCGTGCGTGAAAATCTGATAAAACGGATTGCCCGTGCCCGGTTCCTCCGCCTGGAAGATGATGGTCTTACCATCCGGCGAGAAGTAGCCCTCACCGGCGCGAACAAAGTCCTTGGTCACCTGTCGAGTATTCTTCAGGTATTCGGCTTCCTGCTTCTGCCAGTCGGCGGCGGGGTCAGCGCTCACGGCGAGCGCCAGCATAAACGCGAGCATCGGAAAGCTCCTGGGAGGTCGTTCGATCCACGGTGCCGCGTTCGTAGTTCCGCCTTCAGGCGGCGTTCGCGGAAGACCGCCTGAAGGCGGAACTACGAACACCGCTGCCACGCACTTACGAACGTCGGCCCCGGACATTATAGTTGAACCGTCATGGAAACCTCCGAGATTCCCTGCTCCCTGTGCGGCCGGCCGTTCGGTCGCCGCCAACTGACCAAGCACCACTGCTTGCCCAAGCAGAAGGGCGGCACCACCGAAGATGTCGAACTGCTCTGCCCGCAGTGCCATAGCATGGTGCATTGCACCTTCACCAACGCCACGCTGGCCAAGCTGTATCCCACCATCGACCAGCTTCGCCAGGCCCCGGAACTGACGGCGTTCCTGCGCTGGGTCCGCAAACAGCCGCCCAGCCGGCGCACCCGGAATGCACCGCGCAAGCGGAAGCTGTGAAGCCGGGCAATTTACGTCAAGTCCCGAATCCATCGGAGTCGATAACACTTCAAAATCCCCTCTCCCCCGGCGGGAGAGGGATGTTGCCGTAGCCACCTCCTGACTCGACACCGAGGAAACTCCGCACATGTCGGCTGCTCAACTCTCGCTCATCGGAAGTCTCTGCGCGCTGCTGGCCCTGCCATTGCCGCGCTGCTCCGCCGAGGAAGCTCGCCCGCTCTCGCTCGAATGTCTACTGACCATGACCCGCTGCGAGCTGGAAGCCCTCTACCGCGAGGCGAAGGCCCCCGCGTGTCTGGATGGCTGCTTCCGCGGTCTGTCGCTCCGCCGCTCCGGCACGAAGCTCGCGAAGTCCAGCGCGGGCACCGCCGGCCTGCTCTGGAAGGGCAAGCGCTTCTGCGCTGCATCGGGCACGCTGGTCAACATCTGGGGCCTGGGGGTGGAAGCCGTCGAGGCCCAGGTCTGCCCCGGCGAAAGCTGGGTGGACGGCAAGCCAGCGCTCATCATGGACTACCGGGGCAGCTCGCCCATCGTCTGGCGCAACGTCCGCGACGAACTCCGCGAAGTCGCGCCCGGCCTCTATCTCGGCGTGATGGTCCAGGATCGCAAGAGCGGCCCAAAGGTCGGCCAGTTCTTCGCCCTCGAAGCCGAATAGTGTGTCTCCAGGGCGCACCGTCTCCCCAGCGTGCAGGTGCTTCGGGTTGCCCCCAGCGACGGGCGCGAGTCCATGCGCCCCTGCCGCGTGTCGCGGTCGGTATTTCCACTTGGCAGGGTGCCGAAAAAAGACCGACAGTCCCTCATTGCTCGTTGCTATCAAAGGCAACGGCCCGGCGAACCCCATTTGATTTGTTCGTAGTTCCGCCTTCAGGCGGCGAGCGATCCGCCGCTGTCAGAAGGTCGATTCACCCACTGAAAGCCAGCGATTCGCCGCCTGAAGGCGGAACTACGAACGAAACGGTCACGGCGTCCAGCGCTCCCCCCACGAGCGGCGTCGTCCGATGGACGAAAGCCGGGTTAGTGCAGCACCGCGGATGGGCTATAGGGAGGCGGGCGTGTTCAAGCGGTCCTGGGCACCGGGCTGCGGCATCGCTGTATGATGAGCGGACACGCCGCAACCGGAACATTTCGGTGCTGGGTCTCTGGTGTGAAAGGAACGCCTGCTGCTCAGGCGCGGACCCGGACGATTCCATCAGCCGCCGTGGCGCTGATGGCGCAAGCAAGGGACTCCTCTGACTGGCGCACGGCCGACACAGACCGCGCTGAACGAATTGTCATGGGCGCTGTTCCAGCGCCGCTCGCCGCAGTTTGCGGTTTAACTCAGTAACCTCCACCTTCGCCAATCGGGGTGCGATGGTTCAAGCCCAAATCGGCAAAAAAAGCGAGCCGCGCGGCGGACTCCATTCCGCCGCGCGGCTCGTCGCTTTGCCCCTAGGGTCTGTCCGGCGAATCCGGTAGGGTGG
>JAEUIF010000219.1 GCA_016795185.1 Planctomycetia bacterium
GAGAAATGCCACGCTGGCTTCGTGGATGCCGTGCCAGATGACCATGTCGTTCATGTGGCCGGACACGAACAGCACTTTGAGTTGGGGCCGCAGGGCCGTCAGGCGGTCGGCCAGTTCCCGGCCGCCCATGCGCGGCATGACCACATCCGTCACCAGCAAGTCGATCTCGCCCGCGAAATCCTGGCAGCGGCGCAGGGCGGATTCGCCGTCCTCGGCTTCCAGAATCGTATAGCCGAACTCCTCCAACCCGTTCCGCGCCAGGGTGCGCACCGCCGGCTCGTCTTCCACGAGCAAGATAGTTTCAATGCCTACCGGCGGCGCCTGAAAGTCCGAGACCGACTGACGATCACTGGCGGGCGCGTCGCTGGCGGGGAAGTACAGCGTGAAGGTGCTGCCCTGGCCTGGCGCGCTCGTCACTTCCAGGAAACCGCCGCATTGCTGCACGGTGCCGTACACCGTGGAGAGTCCCAGGCCCGTGCCCTGCCCCACCGGCTTGGTGGTGAAGAAGGGCTCGAAAATGCGTGCCTTGGTGGCCTCGTCCATGCCGCAGCCGGTGTCCTGGACCTGCAAGCAGACATAATCGCCGGCGGCGACGCCGTGGCGCGTGGCTGCGCGCTCGTCGAGATGGACGTTGCGCGCCTCGATGGTCAGTCGGCCGCCGGTCGGCATGGCGTCGCGCGCGTTGACCGCGAGATTGACGACGGTCTGCTCGAACTGATTCACGTCGACTTTGATGTGGGCCAGGTCGGGCACAGCCTCGATGGTGAGTGCGATGTCCTCGCCGATCAGCCGCCGTAGCAACTTGCCGGTCTCTTGCAGCAGTGCCGCCAGATCCAGGACGATGGGCGCGGTCACCTGCCGGCGGCTGAAGGTCAGCAGCTGCCGGGTCAGCACCGCGGCGCGTTCGCCGGCTTTGCGAATTTGCCGGGCCATCTCGCGCACGGGGTCTTCGACCGGCAGGTCCACCATGATCATCTCGCTGAAGCCGTTGATGGCCGTCAGCAGGTTGTTGAAATCATGGGCCACGCCGCCCGCCAGCCGACCCACCGCTTCCAGCTTTTGCACCTGGACCAGCCGGTCTTCGAGCCGCCGGCTGTCGGTCACGTCGCGGGTGATGCCGAGGTGGACCACGGTGCCGTCGGGCCGAGACAGCGGCACGGCCATCGTCGCCACGGTGCGCCGCCCGCCCTTGAGGCCGACGATGTCGAAATCGAGCGTGCCGCGCCCGCCTTCGCAGATCGAAGCGTGAAAGTCCCAGTAACGCTGCCGATGCTCGGGCGCGACGACCTGGAGCACCTTCTGCCCGACCACTTGCTCGGCCGTATCGGCCTCCAGCATGTGCAGGCCCGCGCCGTTGATTTCGAGCAACCCACCGTCCGGGTGGACCAGCTTGATGCACTCCGGCGAGGTCTCAATGATGGCGCGCAGGTGCTGTTCGCGCTCGCGCAACGCCTGCGCCGCCCGCTGGCGTTCGGTCACGTCTCGGCAGGTGAGCAGCCCCAGCGGTTTGGGCTGGACGTGCAACCGGGAGATGGTGAGATTGACCGGCACCCACGGCCCATGCTTGCTGCGCAGGAAGTAGCCTTCCTGCGAGTGGAAGACGCCGCTCTGCTCGCAGGCCGTCTTCATCCGCTGCTTGTTGCCCGGCGCGCTGTAGCGGAACAGCGTACTTAGCGGCATGGGCGCCAGTTCTTCGCTGGTCCAGCCAGTCAAGCGCTGAGCGGCGGCGTTGGCACGGTGGATTTGCTCGCTGACCGGGTCGAAAAGGAACAGCGCGTCGCCGGCATCCTCAAACAGGGCCTGGGCCAGTTCCGCCGTGTAGGAGTTCATGGATCGCGGCCCGCAATGCCTAGATTTCAGCGGCCGCTTCACCCGCCGGGCATGGCCGCCCGGCGGCGCAGCTCCGATGCTGCGGAACGACCAAACTGATCCTGCACGGTTGCTGAAGCATAACGCGCCTGGCGGCGCTTTGCCAATCGGAGTCCAATTCCCCAACCGTCGGCGGTGGGCGAGCCAATTTGGCTGCGGGCGGCGCTTGTTCTTCACTGGCAGCTGCGTATCGTGAGGGGATGCACAATCTCGACGTGATTCTGACGCTGACGGGCGGCCTGACCGCGGCGCTGCTGCTGGGCTACCTGACGCACCGCCTCGGCCTGTCGCCGATCGTCGGCTACCTGCTGGCCGGCGTGCTGGTCGGGCCGTACTCGCCCGGCTTCGTCGCCAATCAGTCCGTGGCCGACCAGTTCGCGGAAGTCGGCGTCGTCCTGCTGATGTTCGGCGTCGGCCTGCATTTTCACTTCAGCGAGTTACTGGCGGTGCGGCGTGTCGCGGTGCCGGGCGCCATCGGCCAGAGTCTGGTCGCCACGTTGCTGGGCTGCTTCCTGGCGCTCGGCGCGGGGTGGGGCTGGTCGGCGGGCGTGGTCTTCGGGCTGGCCATCTCCGTGGCCAGTACGGTCGTGCTGCTGCGCGTACTGGCCGACAACCACGACCTGCATACGCCGACTGGGCACATCGCTGTCGGCTGGCTGGTGGTGGAGGATCTGTTCACCGTACTGGTGCTGGTGCTGCTGCCCGTGGTCTTTACTCCCGCCGGTGGGGAAGGCGGCAGCGTGGTGGGGGCCCTGGCCTGGTCCCTGTGCAAGATCGCCGTGCTGGTGGCCTTCGTCATCGTCGCGGGCGGCAAGTTAATACCCTGGCTACTGAGCCAGGCTGCGCTGACGCGCTCGCGCGAACTGTTCACCCTCACGGTGCTGGTGCTGGCCCTGGGCATCGCGGTCGGCGCGGCCAAGGTGTTCGGCGTGTCGATGGCCCTCGGCGCGTTTCTGGCCGGCATGGTCGTCGGCCGCTCGGACTTTAGCTCGCGGGCGGCTTCGGAAGCGTTGCCCATGCGCGACGCCTTCGCGGTGCTGTTCTTCGTCTCGGTCGGCATGCTCTTCAATCCCGCCTATCTGCTCGAAGCGCCCGGCCTGGTCGCGGCCACGCTGGGCATCATCCTCGTCGGCAAGCCGCTGGCCGCGCTGCTTATCGTGCTGGCGCTGGGCTATCCGCTGCGCGTCGGGCTCGCCGTGGGCGCGGCCCTGGCGCAGATCGGCGAGTTCACCTTCATCCTGGCGAACCTGGGCGGCGACCTGGGCATCTTGCCGGAAGGGGCGACCGGCGCGCTGGTGGCGGCAGCCATCGTTTCGATCAGCCTGAATCCGATCGCCTACCGGCTGATTGACAACTGGGAAGCGCTGGCCAAACGCTGGCCCTGGTTGTGGAAGCGACTCAACGTGCGCGCCCGCGTCGCGCTGACGGCCGATCAGACGCCGAAACGCGAAAAGCGCCCCGCCCAGAGCGAGGCCGTCGTGGTCGGTTACGGGCCGGTCGGGCAGACCCTGGCGCGCCTGCTGCGCGAGAACGGCATCGAGCCGACGATCGTCGAATTGAACCTGAAGACCGTCCACCGCCTGCGCGAGCAGGGCTACCGCGCCGTCTACGGCGACGCCACGCACAAGGAAACCATCCAGGAAGCAGGGGTGCAGCGCGCCGTCGCGCTCATCCTCAGCTCGTCGGGCATGCACGCCAGCGAGGAAGCCATCCGCCTGGCGCGCGAGGCCAACCCGCGCATCCGCGTGCTGGCACGATCCGCCTACCTGCGCGAAGCCGCCGTCCTACGCCGCGCTGGGGCTGACACGGTTTTCGCCGCCGAGGGCGAGGTGGCCCTGGCGATGACCGAACTCTTACTGCGTCAGCTGGGCGCGACGGCGGAACAGATCGACCGCGAACGCGAACGCATTCGCACCGACCTCTTCGGCGGCCCGCTCTCCGCCGAACCGCTGCTTGACACGCCGCCCCCGGGCGAGCCGAACACCGTCGACCAGTCACCTGAACCAACCTGACCGGATTGCCGCTTGCGGCCTTGCAACCATCTCTAATCGTTCTCTCATTCTTGCGAAAAACGCGCTTCAGCCGGTTGACCGGCCCGCCTGCCGCCGGATAGATTGTTTCTCAACGACCCTGCCAGGAACCTTCTATTTCATCCCCCAGGGAGCCAGAGTTATGCGTTTCCTCAATCGGCGCGAGTTCCTCCACGAATCCGCCCTGTGGTCGGCAGCGGTGGCTGCCGTCAGCGGACTGCGCGTCCCGGCCGTCGAGGCCGCTGCCGCCCAGACCGGCGACGCCAACAGTCAGCTGCGCGTCGCCGTCATCGGCGTCAAGGGTCGTGGCCGCGACCACCTCACCGGCTTCGCCGGCAAGCACAACTGCCTGGTGACGACGGTTTGCGACGTGGATACTACTTATGCCGATCCTGCCGTGAAGATCGTCGAGAAGGCACAGGGCAAGGCCCCCAAGTTCGAGCAAGACCTGCGACGGGTGATGGAAGACAAGAATATCGACATCATCTCCATCGCCACGCCGAACCACTGGCACGCGCTGGCTGCCATCTGGGCCATGCAGGCCGGCAAGGATGTCTACGTCGAGAAGCCGGTCAGCCATAATGTCAGCGAAGGCCGGCGCATCGTCGAGGCGGCCCGCAAGTACAACAAGATTTGCCAGACCGGCACGCAGAGCCGCACGAACGCCGGTATGCGGCAGTCGATCGACTATGTCCGCTCCGGGAAGCTCGGCAAGGTGACGCTGGCCCGCGGCCTGTGCTACAAGCCGCGCGGCACGATCGGCAAGGTCACGGGCGAGCAGCAGATTCCCGGCACGATCGACTACGATCTCTGGTGCGGGCCGGCTCCCAAGAAGCCGCTGATGCGCAAGAACCTGCACTACGATTGGCACTGGACCTGGGACTACGGCAACGGCGACCTCGGCAACCAGGGCATTCACGAAATGGACAAGGCCCGCTGGGGCCTGGGCAAGAACGAATTGCCGAAGAGCGCGCTGAGCCTGGGCGGCCGGTTCGGCTATGTC
>JAEUIF010000968.1 GCA_016795185.1 Planctomycetia bacterium
CAACCGCCTGAGCACATGGGTGGTCGGGAAATTCGCAGTGGTCGTCCGGGTCATCGAGGGGGCGCACCCCGAGCACCAGATCCAGCCAACCGAGCGTTACGCTGTCGCCCTTGAACTGGACATCAATACGACGCCGGATTACCAGGGACTCCTACCCCATCCTGACCTCCCCCGCATCTTCGCGGAATTGGTAGACGGCGGTGTCGAGATCGCGACGAGAGGAGACGCACGCTGATGCCTCTGACTCTCCGACAATCGTCATGGCGGTTCACGGATGACCTGTCCACGATGGGAATCACCTTCGGGAACGTGCCAGTCGCCGCGAGCGGCCAGATCGTCATCCGGGGAGTTCCGCAGTACGACATCGTTCTCTACACGGACGTCGCGACGATCGGCGCGCGCACCACGCCCTACGACCAGCCAGAACCGAAAGCCGTGACCTCTGGGAAGGTGTCGTCGGGGGTCCAGGAGATCCGGCTTCCGAGCATCGAGAACTTCGTGCCGGGGTGGCGAAGAGCGGTGAACGTCACTAGCGAGCCGACAAAGGAGGATCGGGCGAGGGCACACATCCGCACGTTCCTAATGGAGGTCTACAGCCTGTCGCAGATCGGCGACACGGACTCGGCGGGTTTCAAGATTTTCGACTTCCTCGACCGCGTTCTCACGGACGGGTTCAATGCGGTCTGCGACAACATTCTGGGGATGGTCGATGTGGAGAAGCTCGATACAAAACTGATGCGATCCTTCCTATCGGTCACGCTCGCTGCGAAGCAAAAATTGCCATCGAGGGCAGCTCTGTACGGGAGGATCGAGAGGAAAATGATGCAGCTGAGGGGGCCGGAAAAAACCCGGAGGATCATCGGAAGCTTGGCTTGAACAACCATGCAGACCGACCGCTTCCATCGGCCGAGCGATCCCGCTCTGGCGATCTTCATCATGCGGACCGAAGACGGCTCGCACACGGGGTTACTCTTTCGGCTGAAGGACAGCCTCATCATTCAGGACCTCCTTTGGCATGAGAGGTTCCGTAGTGGCCTGTGCCGCGAGGTCCCCCATTTTGTCATCCTGCGTCTGGAACCGGAGCAAGAGCACGACGTTCGGATGGTGTGCGCCCTCATCCACGACCGGCAGAACAGCAGAGACCCAGCAAAGGAGTACCGCATCCCGTACGCCTTCAAGTACAGCAACAAGAACATGCTGAACAGGGCGACAGGCGAGGTCCAGATGGTTGACGGCCTAGGCATGAGTTGCTCGACGTTCGTGCTGGCCGTCTTCCAGTCCGTCGGGATCACACTCGTCCACATTGAAACGTGGCAGGAGCGAACGGACGATGTTGCTCGGCACGAGGGCCTGCTGAACAAGATGAGAAGCGGGGAATACGGCCATGTTCCGCCCGAGCACATTACTCTCGTTGAGCGCGAGAAGAATTGCATGCGGGTCCGCCCGGAGGAAGTAGCGGCCACAGGTCTGTACGACGACGTCCCCGCGACCTACGCGCAATTGGTGCCCGCGGGTGCTTGGATTCTGGCCGAGATCCCGCGGATGTAGATTGCCGTCAACGACTCGAGTTCGCCGGTCGGTCGTGCCTCTTCCGACGAGCGAAACCAATTGCGTGGTGCTCACGACGCGCGTTGGTCACATCGACCGCCAGGCCCAAGCCAATGAACCTCGCTTGCTCCGATCCGCCACATTTGAAGCATTGGCGCACGGAAGTGACTTGGAGCGCATTGCTACACCCGCCAAGAAGAATCCGCCGCCGACTCAATCCGACCGCTCATAACAAGTCAGGCCAGGCGCTGTAGTTCGGTGCCACCGTGCAACCTGGGCAGTTCAAAACGAACCGCCACCGGCATAGTGTTCGTGGCCGTCTCGAGTCTGCCAAACCGGGGTGCGGTCGTTCAAGTGCAGTCGGGCAAAAACGAGCATTTTGGCACGGAGTGGCAAAACATGGGGGTTTTTGCCACTCCGTGCCAAGAGGCAATTGGCGCGCAGTGGCAAAACATGGGGGTTTTCACGCCTCCGCTTTCAGCGGATTGTTCTTGGATTGACGACCACCGACCGGACTTCGCCGTCTGCCGGCGCGGGAACGGCGGGCACGCGGCGGGGTGGCGGCCCGAGGGCGGCGCGGTGGGATGGGCCGTTCGGCGGGCTTGCGCAAATCCCCCTTGAAATCACTTGCCTCGTTCTTATAATTCCAGCAGGTTGCCCCCAGGGCGGCCTTTGCGGGTGTAGCTCAGTGGTAGAGCGCCACGTTGCCAACGTGGCTGTCGTGGGTTCGAGCCCCATCACCCGCTTTTCCTGGCCGGGAAGGTTTTCAGAACACATCCTTGTCACTCCCCACCGCGTTTCCCTATGACGTGGAGGACGGGACGCAAGGATGTTTCGTTCTAATCCTTCTCGGCTTTCTTAACTTTGGCGGGAGCGCGCAGATGACCGACGAGACGCAGGCACCCACCCCCATCACCGAAGAAGCCCCGACGGCCACGGTCGAGCCCCCCGTCGAAGAAGCCAAAAATCAAAAGCTGACGCAGGCCGTCGAGTTCAAGGACGTCGGCCCGTGCAAGAAGCACATCAAGGTGACCATTGAGCGCGGTGCCATCGACCAGAAGCTCCAGGAGAAGTTCAAGGAACTGGTCAAGGACCAGGAGATGGTTGTCGCCGGCTTCCGGCCGGGCAAGGCACCGCGCAAGATCGTCGAACGTCGCTTCCGCAAGGATGTCACTGACCAGATCAAGTCCGAGGTGCTGCTGCAAAGCCTGGAACAGCTGGCCGAGGAGCACGACGTCGCGCCGCTCAGCCCGCCGAACATCGACCCAACCAAGATCGAGATTCCCAACGATGGGCCGATGATCTACGAGTTCGAGGTCGAGGTCCGGCCGCAGTTCGACCTGCCCAATTACCGGGGCCTGAAGTTGAAGCGGCCGGTCAAAACCTTCACCGACGCCGACGTGACCAAGGAACTCCAGCGACTGCTGGAGCCGTACGGCCAGTTGATGCCCAAGCCGGCGGCGTCGGGCCAGGGCGAGCCGACCGCCGACGACGGCGACCACGTCATCGTGGACATCACCACCAAGCAGGGCGTGCGGGTGCTGAGCACGGCGACGGAGGTCAAGGTCCGCGTCAGCCCGAAACTGGCCTTCAAGGACGGTGTGGCCGAGAAGTTCGGCGAGCAGATCAAGGGTGCCAAGGCGGGCGAAACCCGCAACATCGACATCACGCTGTCGGACGCCGTGGCCGACGACGCGCTGCGCAACCAGACCGTGCAGGCCAGCTTCCTGGTCAAAGACGTCAAGACCGTGCAGTTGCCGGAAATCACTCACGAACTCTGCCATGAGTTCGGGGTTCATTCCGAGGAGCAGTTGCGGGAACTGATTCGCCGGGTGCTCGACCGCCGCCTGGAATACGAACAGCGGCAGGCAGCCCGCCGTCAGGTGCTGGCGCAAATCGGAGCGGCCTCGCAGTGGGATTTGCCGCAAGACCTGCTGATGCGGCAATCGCGCAACGCCCTGCGCCGCCGGGTCACGGAAATGCGTGCCGCCGGCATGAGCGACGAGGAGATCAACGGCCAGATGCGCCTGCTGCAACAGGACGTGGTGTCCAGCACGGCCCTGGCCCTGAAGGAACACTTCGTCCTGCAAAAGATCGCCGAAGTCGAGAAACTCGAGGTCAACAAGGACGACATCGACTCCGAAATCCAGCGACTGGCCGCCCAGTACGACGAATCGCCGCGACGCATCCGCGCCCGGCTCGAAAAAGACGACATGATGGATTCGCTGGAAATCGAGCTGATCGAGCGCAAGTCGCTCGACCTGGTGCTGGCCAACGCCGAGTACGAGGACGTGCCGCTGGACCAGGCAGACGGCGGTGGGCTGGCCACGGTCGAGGAACAGGCTGTGCCCGGCGAAATGAAGGACCCGACGGCCGCACCCGCCGAGGATAAGCCGGCCGAAGGCCAGGGCTGAGCCGCGCGCTTTCTCCGCTTCGCTTCGAGATTGCTCCGACATGCCGTCCAGTAATTCCCGGACGGTGTGCTCGGCATGCCGTTCGCCCATTCGGTTCGCTTCGCCTGGGGCGCATCGCCCCACTGTCATTGCGGCGTCGGGTATCGGCTATCCGGCGCACGAACGTTCTCCGACCCACACGACGCACGGGAACCCAGCCATGTTTCCACCCGAATTCCCAGCAGCCGCGGGCGGCCCGATGATCCCGCTGGTGCAGCGCTACCGCGAATACGCACGTCAACGCCAGATGACGCTCGGCGACCTGCTCCTGGAGAACCGCATCGTGTTCCTGGGCAGCTCGCCCGAAACCGGCGGCAACCCCGCCATCACGGACTACCTGGCGAACATCACGATTCAGAAGCTGCTGTTCTTGCAATACGAGAACCGCAACCAGGAAATTCACCTGTACATCAATTGCCCCGGCGGCTCGGTGACCGCCACCCTGGCGATCTACGACACCATGCAGTTCCTGGAATGCCCGATCTCCACGTACTGCATGGGCATCGCCGCCAGCGGCGGGGCCATCATCCTGGCGGCCGGCACCAAGGGCAAGCGCTATGCCCTGCCGCACTCCAAGATCATGTGCCATCAGCCCTGGGGCCAGGTCGGCGGCCAGATTTCGGACATCGAGATCCAGGCCAACGAAATCCTCAAGGACCGCTCCGGGCTGAATCAGATTCTGGCCAAGCACACCGGCCAGCCCATCGAGAAGATCGAGATTGAGACCGAGCGCGACCGCTACTTTAACGCGTTGGAAGCCAAGGAATTCGGTCTGGTGGACGACGTGCTGGCCCGCATGGTCGAGGAAAAGAAGAAGTAACCGGCTCTCGTTGCCAGGTTTCGCCTGGCTACGAGGATTGGCGACCCGTTCTGCCCAGACGTGGGGGCGGCGTTACCCATTTCGCCCCGTCGCCCACAATTTCTCATTAACTTCAATCCCGGCGGCCGATCATGTAACGGGGCCGGGTATATCGGGAGATAGACCCATGCCCCTGATTCCGATCGTGGTGGAAAGCAGCGGCCGTGACGAACGGGCCTACGACATTTACAGCCGGCTGCTGAAGGACCGCATCGTCTTCCTGCAAGGAGCGGTGGACGATGCCAGCGCCAACGTGATCGTGGCGCAGTTGCTGTACTTGCAGTTCGAGGACCCCAAGGCCGACATCCACCTGTACATCAACTCGCCCGGCGGGTCGGTGTCGGCGGGGCTGGGCATCTACGACACGATGCAGTACATCAGCTGCGACGTGGCCACCTACTGCATCGGCCAGGCGGCGAGCATGGGTGCGGTGCTGCTGTGCGCCGGTGCCAAGGGCAAGCGCAACTGCCTGCCGCACTCGCGCGTGATGATTCACCAGCCGCTGGCCGGCACCGAGGGCACGACGACCGAGATCCTGATCCATGTCAAGGAGTTCGCCCGCTACAAACGCATTCTGAACGAAATCCTGGTCCGGCACACCGGCCAGACGCTGGAAAAGGTCGAGAAGGAAACCGACCGCGACAAGTTCCTGTCCGCCAAGGAAGCGCAAGAATACGGCCTCGTGGACAACGTCCTGGACCGCCTGCAACCGGGCCAGGTACACCCCAAAGCTTCCTCATGACCAGGCAACCGGAACACCGCAACGGGCGACAGGCAAAGCAGGCCGGCATCAGTGCCGCCGGGCTTCTCCTGACGCCCGTTGTGCTTTTCCTAGCCGGGGGCTGCCGGAACTGCGATCAAGTCGAATCGGAGCTGCGCCGCCGCGAGGTCGAAGTCCACGAACTGCGCTGCGAGCTGGAGACCGTCCAGGGTTTCAACGACGCTCTGCACCGCGAACTCGGCATGCTGCGCCAGGAAGGGAAACTGCCGCCGGCGCCTGCCAAACCGTCAGCGGGCGCTGGAACGGGGGCGGAGTCGGCGAAACAACCAGCGGCGTCTTCGGGGATCATCGAGACGATTTCGATCCCCAATACGGTCAAGGAAATCGTTCTCAATCGCCAGACGGGCGGCATCGATACCGACCGTTGCAGCGGCGACGACGGTATCCAGGTGGTCATTGAACCGCGCGACCACGACGGTCACGCACTCAAAGTGCCCGCCAATCTGGTCGTCTCGGTGCAAGAGATCCTGCCCGAAGGGTTGAAACGGCCGCTGTCGACCTGGGAAGTCAGCGACGAGCAGTTGCGGCGCTCCTGGAAATCCGGCCTGTTCGGCAGCGGCTTTTACGTGACGCTGCCCTGGAAGTGCCCGCCCAGCACCGAAAAGCTGCGGGTGACCGCCCAGCTCACACTGGCGGACAGCCGGCTCTTCGAGGCAGACCGCGACATCACTGTCCGCTTGCTGCCCGAAGCGCAACGACAGCCCATCATCCCTCCAACCCCAACGCCGCACGAGGAACTGCCCTTACCGCGCCGCGCCGAGAAGCCCAATCTCTCGCAGACGGCGGGCGTTCAGTTGCTACGGCCGGAGTAGTCACGCACACTCGCGTGCGCTGATCCGTGAAATTTCGATTCGCACAAGTTGATAAGTGTCGCTTGCCACCTTCGGCGGCCCCGTTGATGGACGGTTTGACAGCGGTGCAACTGCCGATGTTTGGCAACCTGTGGACACGCTGCGGACGGGCCAATTTTCAGTGCAGCATCGCGAACCAGGGAAGTGAAATAGCAACGACGGGGTGAATCAGTTCCACACCGCCGCCAAATCGCGTTCCGGCAGTGACGGCCGGGCGACCGCCTGGGCCTGCTCGAAGGCCAGTTGATAGAGGGCTTGTTGGACCGGCGACGGTTGACAGATGGAACAGATGAATCCGCGCGGCGTGATGGCCGCCGGGGCGGGCCGGGGTAGACGGAGCAATTCCGCGTCGGGAAGATCGTTGTGGCCGCGCATGTGCCGGCTCCTCTTCTGCTCGCAGATGGACGGCGCTGATTCGTCGCGCACGCTGTTCCGGTTCCGTGCTTACTGCGAATATCGGGCCGGGGATGCGGGAAGTTAAGTGAATCTGGCGGGACCGCGGCCTGCGGGGGCTTGAGGGGCCATAAAGCCATTGCCAGCGACAGCGGCGACTAACTATAATCCCGGAGCCTGGGAAAGCCCGATGGACGGGCTGCCGGCAACCCTTCTAGTTGACGCACCGGCGTTTCTTGCCGGGCACGAAAGGAGTTCGGGTATGTCCAGCGCAGTCATGATGGAACGGACGGGGACGGTGGGGCAAGGCGTAAGCTATCCGGGCTTCGGCACGACGCAGTACAGCGCGCCGACGACCACCCCGGTGGGCACGAACTGGTTGATGGTGCCGCGTTGCACCTTCAAGTGGGAGAAGATTCAGAACGGGTTCAAGTGCAACTGTGTCTGCGAGGACAAGCTGTCTACCAGCATGGTGCAGAACCTGTGCCAGATGTTGGCCGGCGGGCTGTGCAGTTGCTGTGTGATGCAGAACGGCATGACCGTGGCCACGTTCAACTTCACCCAGGGCCTGTGCAAGTGCGAGCCCACGGAAACGGGCTTCTGCTTCACCTGCACCAGCGGCGACGCGCAGTGTTGCCAGATGGTCCAGAACTGCTGCGATTGCGTCGCGTGCATGCAAGACTGCGGCTGCACCTGCTGCTTCATGATTAACAACACCCCGGTCTGCTGCGGCTACAGCGAAAGCTGCAAGACTGGCACCCCCAAGGGCAAGCAGCCCCAGGGCAAGTAACGCCTTCGTTTCGCAAAAAAAGCAACGGCCCCCGACGAGTGGATCGTCGGGGGCCGTTGCGTGCGCCTGTAGCCGGGGCAGCCACGCCGTCTACTTCCCCACCTTGTCGCGCAATTTCTCGTACTTCGTTTCGAGTTCCTTCACTTTCTCCAGGGACTCGTCGAGCGACTCGAAGGTGTCCTGAATCTGACCGACGTAGTTCGAGTACCGGGGGTCTTCGCGGACGGTTTTGGGGAAGTGGTCCCATTCGATTTGCAGGGCATCTTTCGAGTGGCCGATGCGCAGGCGAGCGGCATCGAGGCCTTTGCGGGCGTCGGCCAGACGCGAGCGGACTTCGTCCAGGCCGCGCTTGCGCTCGGGTGAGCGGTCCTGCGTCTCGTTGATGATCTTTTCGTGCAGGCCATTCGCCCGGCCGAGGTCCTCGCCGAGATTGGCGAGCAGGACCGCGTGGGTGCCGGGCGTGCCGCGAGCGCGATCGACGAACTTGACCAGGCTGTTGCGGTACAGCTGCTCGGCGTTGGCCTGGCCGTCCAGGACTTTTTGCACCGTGGTCAACAGTTGCTTGCCGTCCTCGAGCAACTCGGCGGCCCGATTGCACTTGAGGTTCATGCTCTGAACCAGCACCTCGACGCTGCTCTTCGCCGGGGTCTGCACCTTCAAGCCGCTGCCGTCGTTCTTCTTCCAGTACACCAGCGCATCCTTGAACTTCTTCTCGCTGTCGCGCTGTTCGCGGGCCATCTTCTGCGTGGTCGCGGTCAGGTTCTTGTAGGCGAGTTGCACACCGTTGGCGGCGAGCTTCTTCTGCGTGCCGGACTTATCGCTCAGGCTGCTGCTGTCCGCCAGTCGGTGCAACTCGCGCAAGAAACGGTCGCACAGCTGATACTGCGACTCGGCTTCCTCCAGATGCAGCACGATGTTGGCCAGGTCTTTTTCGAGCACTTGCTTGAGCGCGGCCATCTGTTTCAGCAACGCCTCGGTCCGGCTGGTGCAGAACTTCTTTTCGATGGCGGTCAGCGCTTGCTTCAGGACGACCAGTTCCTGCTTGTAGGTGCTGCTCTTGTCGTCTCCGCTGCGGTCCAGCAGGCTGGCATAGGCTTTGGAAGTTTCCCGGTAGCCGTCCAGGGCCTTCTTCATGCCGGCCAGATCGCCTTTTTGCAGGGCGGCGTCGAGTGCTTTGCAGGCACTTTCCAGACCCGAGGACTTCCGGAAGATCTTCCAGAACTTCTCGCTGGGCTTCTTCTCCTTGGTCTGGTCCTCGAAGCGCGTCTTCGCGTTCTTCCAGTCTTGCAAAAGATTCATGAATGCCTCGAACCGTTGCGAGGACCGCCCACCCGGCCGCCCGACACCGTTGTCGGGATCGCCGTTCGGGCGCTGGCTGCCACCGACTGTAGTCTTGAGGTTGAAGCCGGGCAACGAGTTTTCAGGAGTGCGGCTGCGGTTGTCAGCATCGGCCATCACAAACCCGGTATTGCGTGAGGCTGAATTTGTGTTAAATTACAAATCGATCCCCGTGAGTACCAGTCATGGACTTACGCGACGCCTTGATCGATTGGGACGATGCGGACGATGAGGGGAGCAACACCACCCACATCGCGGAACACGGACTGACGCCGGCGGAAGTCGAAGCCGCCCTGCTCGACGACAGCGCGACGTTCGATGTGAGCCATTCATCCGGGCGGCCCATCGCTTTCGGCTACACCGACACCGGCCGCTTCATCGCCGTCGTCTTTGAAGTGCTGAACTTAACCGAGCTGCTCATCATCCGCCCGATCACCGCATACGAAGTCCCTGAACCGACGGAGTGAAACCATGAAGCCGACGATCAAGCCGACCCGCACCGCCGAGCAACGGGCCGAGGAAGCAGAAATCCGCCGCCAGCATGCAGCCCATCCGCTCCGTCAACGGCCGTCCGAGGCCATCAATCGGCAGAGCTTCACGGCCATCCTCAACCTGGCGGCCAAATTCAAAGCCGTGCGTGAAAACCAGGGACTGACACTGTCCGAGGTGTCTGAACGCATTGGCATCGACGCGCCGGCCCTGTCCCGCCTGAAAACGGGCAAGATGCTGAACCGCACGCTGGCGACCCTGCACAAATGGGCCGAAGCACTGGGTAGAACTGGCATTGTGTTAAAATACAATTTCGATAAGCTGAAGTCGGCAGGCGGGCTGTGAGGACGAGGCAATGGATTTGCGGGAGGCCTTGATCGACTGGGACGATCCGGACGAGGAAGGCAGCAACACGGCCCACATCGCCGCACATGGCCTAACGCCGGAAGAGGTCGAAGCCGCGCTGCTCGCCGACGACACTACCTTCGACGTTAGCGACTCGTCCGGCCGGCCGATTGCCTTTGGCCGCACCGATACAGGGCGGTTCATCGCCATCGTGTTTGAAGTGCTGAACCCGGCCGACCCGCTCATCATCCGCCCGATCACCGCGTACGAAGTCCCTGAACCGACGGAGTGAAACCATGAAGCCGACGATCAAGCCGACCCGCACCGCCGAGCAGCGAGCCGAGGAAGCGGCCATCCGCCGCCAGCACGCCGCGAACCCGGTGCGTCAACGGCCGACGGATGTCATCAAAGGGCAGAGCTTCACGGCGATCCTGAGCCTGGTGGCCCGGTTCAAAGCCGTGCGCGAAAGCCAGGGATTGACGCTAGCTGAGGTCGCCGAGCGCATGGGCATCGATCCGCCGGCCCTGTCCCGCCTGGAAACGGGCAAGATGCTGAACCCCACGCTCGCGACGTTGCACAAATGGGCCGAAGCGTTGGGGCAGCAACTGGGGGTAAATCTATCCCACATCCCACATAAGCCACTCACGGCACTGCTTTCTCAAAAAAGAAAACAGTGGCTTAAGGCACTCACAGGTGAAGATCGCCACTCAATCCGCAACCAGATTGCAATCATGACTTGGGCTGTCGCCGCATATAGGGTAGTGAATGAGGCGCGCCGTCTTGCCCCGGCGGCGCCGGAAGGCGGCGTACAACTCAATGGCCTTATGCACAACTTGCTTGACCGTGGTTTTCTTTCAAGTCATGCTCTGGCAGTCCGACGACTTGTGGATGGAGAGACCCTGACGGGTAAACGGGGCGTCTATTCCTTGCTTGGGATTCTCAAGGACATGTGCGACCATTCCGATCTTTTTACTCGTGCCGCCATGTTAGACTCCGAGGGCGTCGGATACGACTTCGAGGAATTACTGCAACAGGATCCTGCCCTGACCACGGGATTCGTCGCTCATGGCGCGCCTCGGGCGAGCGATCGCCATGAAGTCATCGACCGCTTGACGAATAGCAATCCAAGCGCAAGAAAGCCTGGTGATGTTATCCCCAAAGCGAAGTTTGAAATCATGAAAGAGCGAGTCATTTCCATATCTGATCGGATCAAGAAGCATGTGGACAAGTTCATCGCGCATGCCGCTACACCTGAGAGCCGCGCGTCCGTTCAAGTGACAGACATCACCCTCGCTGATCTCTGGAAGGCCCACGAGACGCTTTGTAGAGTAGCCGCATGCTTAGCGCACGAGTTTCTCGGTGTTCCATTCCCGCCACCGCTACCGGATCCGTTTTTCGATCAGTTTGCCTACATTGACAGACCATTGGTGACACCAGAGCAGGTCAGCGAGTTGCGAACAATGTGGGAAGCCTTCGCAGATGAATCGCAGAACTGGATCTCGCTCGCTGTCGATGAGTCCGAGTAGGAGAGAATAGACAAGGAAAACGAGGGGTTAATGAGCTAGGCAAAGCCGCCTTGCGCGCAGCGCCCGATGCAATCAGGACACCAGGTCGCGGAATTCTTGGAAGGTCTCTAGCGGCTCGAACGGGCCGCACTTCTGCCTACAGACTCGCACGTTGGAAGCGTCACCGAGCAAACGTTCTTTCAACGAACGGCGAATGCCATCGGTGCTACCCTTGACCGTGTGTGTGGTGCCCTCGTCGTCCTTGTAGACGAGGTACCACAGGTCGGTCGACTGCATGCCTGTCTGGTCGGTGTGACTGGAAACCTTGCCCGTACTATGCCCCGTAAGGTCGTCAACAAAGCGCCGGCAACTAGCCGGACGCAGGTTTGGGTCGCCACTCATCGCCCGGCGAATGGCCACGTCCACCCGCTCGGACAGTCCGGACACGATCTTCTGCGGCGGCATCTGCCCGTTGGCATCGGCGAATGGCACTTTGCCCGTGACCATGTGGTAGAGCGTAGCGGCCAGCGCGTACACGTCGCAGCGGGCAGCGGCGTTCTTGGCGTTGTTGACCAATTCCGGGGCCATGTAGGGCGGCTTGAGCATGGCCGCCCCCATTCCAATATTGAAGTCGGCTTCCGGAAGGTCCTCCATATCCACGACCAGACCCAAGTCGGCCAGCTTGGCGGTGCCGTCGCGCGCGATCATGATGTTGCCGGGCCTGACGTCTCGATGGATCACGCCCATCTTGTGCGCCCAGTGCAGCCCCTGAGCGACCTGGCCAACGATACGGATCGACTCCGCCTCGATGATGCGCTTCTCGCGGACCAGCTTCTGGTGCAGCGACTCGCCATCGACGTACTCCATGACCAGGAAAGGTGTGCCGCCGGTGCCGCAGTATTCCAGCGCGCGGACGATATTCGGATGGTCGATGTTGGAGGCCCGCCGCCATTCGTTCGCGAAGCGCTGCAACAGCACTTCGTTCTTGACCACGAAATTGGGCAGAAACTTGATGGCGACGACCTGGCCGCTGTCCTTGTGCTGGCCCTTGTAGACGGACCCCATACGGTCTTCGACAATCTTGGCAAGCAGGGTGTAGTTGCCGATGCTTACCAGGGGCTCCCGCTCCTGGCGCAGTTGCTCTTTCTCTCGCTCCTTTCGCCTGCCTTTGGCCTCCTGGCGCTGACGCATCCTTTCCCGCTCACGCTCCACCCCCACCGCTGCACGTTGCCGGAATTCTTGCTCCTGGCGCTGACGTTCCAGTTCCCACTCCGATTCTCGAGGGTCTGGCTCCCACTCAAGTTCCTCCGCCTCCGCGTTCTGGCGTTGCTGTTCCTGGCGTAGAAGTTCCTTCTGCCGCTTGCGCTCGGCCGCCTCCGCATCTCGCTTCTGGCGTTCCTGCTCTTGTCGCTCGCGCTCAGCCTCCTGGCGCAGTTGCTCCTGTTCGCGCTTCCGTTCCTCTAATCGTTCCCGCTGTTCGGCCGCCTGCTTGGCTAATTCTTGCTGCGCTTTCTTCAATTCACTCACGAACGCCTTACAATCTCGCCACCGCTCGCCCGGCTCTTTTGACAATGCCCGCGCGAGAACGAATCTTTCGGTTGGCGGCAAGCGCGACAGGTCCGGCTTCAAATTCAGATGGGCGTACATCATCTGAGCCTGATTGCCCTGGAACAGCAGGTCTCCGGTGCGGAGATGGTAGTAGCTCACCGCAAGTGAATACTGGTCGGATTGCTGAGTGAGTTCGCCATTGAAGCACTCGGGCGCGAGGTAGGCGATGGTGCCAGCACCTGAATTGCTGGCCACGGTCTGTTCCAGCGCTTTCGCCAGTCCGAAGTCGGCTACTTTCACGCCTGAGTCCAGCAACAGCAGATTCGCCGGCTTCACATCGCGGTGCTGCACCTGCTTGGCGTTCAGCGCGTCCAGGCCGTTCGCCGCGTCGGCCATGTAGTTCAGCAACTCGTCCAGAGGAATGCCCGGCAGGTCTTGGCCAAGTGCTTCAGCGAGTCGGTCCTGAAGGGTGCCGTCGCACAATTCCATCGCCAGGATAAGCCAGTCGTCCTGATGCCAGGCGCCGAACAGGCTCACCAGATTGGGATGGCGGATTTTCTTCATCACCTCCAGGGAACGCAGCTCCAAGGCGAAGACCTGTGCGTCCAGGCGGATGAACTTCAGAGCGACATCGAGTCCGCCGGGGCCGCGCGCGTGCCAAACCTGACCGAAAGCGCCTGCGCCGCGTTTTTTAACCAGCACGTAGTCCGGGCAGTTAGGTATCGGTCGGCCGCCTGGCTGCAATATCACGGGCGATTGCTCCAAGTTGGGAAGGGCAGCTCTGTCACATGAGCGATGAGAATTCAACAGCATAAGCCTGATCAGGTGCAGTCCAGTGCCGTTCGCCGGCGCTACCTTGTCGCCTTGCTCAAATCCTTGTGCATCTCACCCAACTCAGGGCGGTTGAGCGGCAGGTGGCGGTAGTAGACTTCGAGGGTCAGCAGGGCCAGGGCCGTGACGCCGACGCGGCCGGCGGCTTGCAACTGGTACGAACCTTGCGGGTCCCAGCTGCCTTTCAGACTGGCATTGTCCTTCTCTTGCAGGCTGACGAGCAGGTCGCGGACCTGCGGGTTCCATTGCTTCCAGGCGTCGCCGCCGACCGGTTGCAGGGCGTACATCGAGTAGTACCAGTAGTAGTAGTTCTTGATGTTCGACCGTGGCGGGTTCTTGAGGATGACGACGACGGCGCGCTGCCGGTCGCTGGTCCGGTCGTTGTCGGTGTGTCCGGAGGAACTGGCGAGGTAATTTCGGCAGACCAGCCCGGCGGCGGTCATCACGGCGGGGGTCGGCGGACTGTGGCCGGGGCTGCCGCGCGTGTAGCCGTAGCCGCCGTCTGGCCGCTCGCAAGTGCGCAGGAAGTCGGCAGCCCCTTCGAGCGTTTCGCGCGGCACCTGGAGGCCCGCCATCTGGCCGCTCTTCAGGGCCATCAGGCACCAGCTGGTGACGGACAGGTCCGAGTTCGGCGGCGCGGGCGTGTAGCGCCAGCCCCGGTCGCGGGCTTGGGCGCGGATCAGGAAGTCGAGGGCGCGCTGGCAGGGGGCTTTCAGCAGCGGGTCGTTGGTCAAGCCCAGGGCTTCGCACAGGGCCATCGTGGCCAGGGCGTGCGTGTACATGTTGCTGCCGCCGCGCAGGTCGCCGTCGGGCCGCTGCTGCGCGATCAGGTAGAGCAGGGCGTGCTCGACCTGCTTGGTGTAGGTGTTGATGTCCTGCGAGCCCTTGTGCGTCTCGCCGCGCGCCAGGAAGGGCAGGACGGCGAGGGCAGTAGTCGTCACGCCGCTGGCTCGCGCCCGTCCGCCACCGTTGGGTGCCCAGCTGCCGTCGGCGTTCTGCTGGGAAGCCAGCCATTGCAGGCCCAGCTGCACCGCTTCCTCGGACTCGACCGTGCCGCCGCTGTCGAGAAAGCGCTTGGTGCCGGCCTTCTCCGCCAGCTTCAGTTTCAAGCTGGCCAGCTCGGCTTCCGATGCGGTTTCCTCGTCACTGCGTTCCGCGTCGGGCTTGGCGCGGGCCAAGGCCTGGCCGTTCCACCACGGGCGGTTCAGCGCTTCGAGCCGGGCGAGGGCGCCTTGGGGATCTGCACAGGGCTGCCCGTTGGCCAGGCGTTCCTCCTCCCACCAAGCTTGCTGCATGGCTTCCAGCCGGCCGAGGGGCGCCACGCCGTCCGTGTCGCCCGGGGCGGCGAGGGCATGCATCTCCCACCAGTTGCGTTGCTTGCGGCGCAGGTGTTCCAGGGCGGCTTCGGGGTCCTTGCAACCCTGGGTGGCCAGCCCTTCGTTGTCCCACCAGTCGCGCTGCGCCGCTTTCAGGCCAGCGAGCGCCTCCTGTGTTTCCTTCGCCGACAGGCCCGTCGAAGCGAACATGCCGACGAGCACCACCAGGAACAGCAGACAGCAGACGCCGCCTATTGCTCCGGCGAGCAGCAGCCAACGACGGCGAGACGGTCGCTCCTCGGCATCCGCGACGGGCGGTTCCGGTAGCGGTTCGGCAGGATCGGGCGGTTCGTAGCCGGGCGGCGGCGCGACGCCGCGCGCCACGGGGATAATCAGCTGCTTGGCCGGCTTCAGTTGCAGCCCCTGCTCCGTAGGCCGAGGTTTGCGGATGCCGTGCGCGGTGCCGCGCAGTTTCAGCGGGCGCGGCTGTTCGGCAGGTTCGGCTGCGGGCGCGTCGTCGCCGACGGGCAGGAAGTCATCGCCATTCGCCGCGGATGGCGTGGCCATGTCGGGATTCTCCCTGGAAGTGCCGATCCTTGCGGGCACGGATTCGTCGAGGCGGAAGCGGCCAGTCGCTGCCGCGCGAAGACAGGAGGGGCTATTTGAATTATTTCTCGCGGGTGCGGTGGAAGCAAGGAAATTGCCAGCCTTCAGGAATGGCGCAATTCGAGGTGCGATAGTCGCGGTTCGGGTTTGAATCATGCGGTCAGCGAACCGGCGAAAGTTCCGGTCGGGTCGCTTCCCGACAGCTGTTACCCAACTTCTCCAAGCTGGATTGACAGGTTTTTTTCACTATGCTACCACAATAGCCGTTGCCGCCATTCTCTCCAGGCAAGGCGGCCCTACTGCCGCGCTGGTTTCGGGATTTCGACTCTCCCACCGGTGAGGCGTGGCATCCGTTGCATTCTTCGGGTTTCCCTTCTCCAACAAGGATGATGGAACCAATGGCAGGTCGTTCGATCCGCACGTTTACCGTTTTGCCCCATCTGCCGCCCCGGCTGCAAGCCCTTCAGGAACTGGCGTACAACATGTGGTGGTGCTGGAACCACGACTGCGTCGCCTTGTTCCGGCGCATCGACGCCGACCTGTTTGAGGCTGTCGAAAACAGTCCGGTCAAGCTGCTCGGCGCGGTCGAGCAATCGCGGCTGGAACAGCTGGCCGACGACGATGGCTTCCTGGCGACGCTCGATCGCCTGGAGAAGGACCTGAACGAGTACATGGCGGCCACGACCTGGTTCCAGGAGCGCCATCCGAACAGCGAATGCCGGATCGCCTACTTCAGCGCCGAGTTCGGGCTGCACGAGAGCGTGCCCATTTATTCGGGCGGCCTGGGCGTGCTCGCGGGCGACCACCTGAAGTCGGCCAGTGACCTGGGCGTGCCGCTGGCGGGCGTCGGCTTGATGTACCGCGAAGGCTATTTCCGCCAGTACCTGAACGTGGACGGCTGGCAACAGGAACGCTACCCGGAAAACGACTTCTTCCATTTGCCGCTGATTCTGGAATCGAACCCGGACGGCACACCGGTGATGGTCAGCGTGCCGTTCCCCGGCCGCGACGTGTGGATGCGCGTCTGGCGCATTCAGGTCGGCCGGGTGCCGTTGTACCTGCTCGACACCAACATTCCGCGCAACAACCTCGAAGACCGGCAGATCACCAGCCGCCTTTACGGCGGCGACCACGAGATGCGCATCCGTCAGGAGATGGTCCTGGGCATCGGCGGGGTGCGCGCCCTGCGCGCTCTCGGCAAATCGCCGACGGTCTGCCACATGAACGAAGGGCATTCGGCCTTTTCGGGGCTGGAACGCATCCGCTGGCTGATGGAAGAGCAAGGCGTCGATTTCCACGCCGCGCGGGAGGCAGTGGCCGCCGGCAGTTGCTTCACCACGCACACGCCGGTGCCGGCGGGCAATGATGTCTTCCCCGCCCACCTGATCGAGCATGCCTTTTCCGCGTACTGGCCATCCTTGAAGATCGACAAGCAGGAGTTTCTGGGGCTGGGCCGCCAGAACCCGCGCGACCACAGCGAAGGGTACTGCATGACCGTGCTGGCCATCCGACTGGCCAATACCACCAACGGCGTCAGCAAATTGCACGGCACCGTCTCGCGCAAAATGTGGCGGGCCATCTGGCCGGAGCTGCCCGAGGCGGAGATTCCGATTTTCTCCATCACCAACGGCGTCCATACGCAAAGCTGGCTGTCTCCTGAGATTTCGCAGCTCTACGACCGCTACCTGGGCCGCCAGTGGATTCAGCGCCCTGGCGACCATTCGGTGTGGAAACGCGCCGAGCAAATTCCCGATGCCGAGTTGTGGCGCACCCACGAGCGACGGCGCGAACGGCTGGTGGCCTTCGCGCGCGGCCGGCTCAAGAACCAGCTCCGGCGGCGCGGCGCGCCGCCGGCCGAGATCGCCCGCGCCGACGAGGTGCTCGATCCCGAAGCCCTGACGATCGGCTTTGCCCGGCGCTTTGCCACGTACAAGCGCGGCAACCTGATCTTCCGCAACATCGAGCGGCTGATGGCCATCATCAGCAACAAGGAACGCCCGGTGCAGTTCCTCTTCGCGGGCAAGGCCCACCCGCGCGACCACGGCGGCAAGGAACTGATCGCCGAGATTCAGCACATGGCCCGCCGGGCGGAATTTCGCCGCCGCATCGTCTTCCTGGAAGATTACGACTACAACGTCGCCCGCTATCTCGTCCAGGGCGTGGACGTCTGGCTGAACAATCCGCGCCGGCCACTCGAAGCTTCCGGCACCAGCGGCATGAAGGTTTCCGTCAATGGCGGCCTCAACCTCAGCATCCTCGACGGCTGGTGGGTCGAAGCGCACGAGACCGCACACGATAGCGGCTGGGCCATCGGCGCCGGCGAGGAATACACGGACCTGACCTATCAGGACGATGTGGAAAGCCGGGCCATCTACGACTTGCTCGAACAGGAGATCGTGCCGGCCTTTTACACGCGCACCAGCGACGGCCTCCCGCGCGGCTGGCTGCGCATGATGAAGCGGGCCATCAGCACGATCTGCCCGTTCTTCAATACGAATCGCATGGTGGATGAGTACGTCGAACGCTGCTACTGGCCGGCGGCCGTACGCTTCGCGCAGCTTTCGGCCAAGGGACTGCACGAAGCGCAAGAACTGGCCCACTGGCGGCGGCGGATTTCCCAGATGTGGCCCCAGGTGCGCGTGGAAGCCGTGGAATCCACGGGCGCGGACCCCTTGCAAGTCGGCGGCAAGCTGGCCGTGGATGCGCGGGTTCACCTCGGCAGCTTGCAGCCCAGCGAGGTCGAGGTGCAGCTCTTCCACGGCGTCGTCGATTCGCTGGGCGAGATTCCCCAGCCGCACACCGCCGCAATGAGCCACAACGGCACCCACGACGGGCCGAACTGGGTCTTCCACGGCTCGATTCCGTGCCGTTCGAGTGGGCAGCACGGTTTCGCCGTGCGCGTGCTGCCGAAGCACCCAGGTCTCGCGAACCCCTTTGAAGCAGGACTGGTCTGCTGGGGCTAAGTAGGGTTGCACATCGTATCGGGCCGGCGGAGCCAGTGCTGCAAACAGCTTGCTCCGCCGGCCTGAATTGTTTCCGCCGTCGCTTTCATGGAGAGTTCGGTGAAAGGCTCGCAGCGGGTAGCTGCGCCGCATGCAGCCATTCGGGCAACTTGTTCGGCAGGTCTTCCACAAACTTGCTCCGGGGCAACACCAGATCGCAGCCCGCGGCCCGTGCTCTTTTCAGTGTTTCCACATCGACATGCGAACCGTAGGCGACCACGCCGGGCATCATCGGGCAGTGGTCGCGCAGCCAGGCGATGAGTGCTTCGACTTCCAAACCGGGGTTGGCCAGATCGACGATCACGCCTGAGGGCGACTGCTGCCGAGCCAGCGCTTGCAGGAGCGGAACGTCGCGCGCGGCACGGACAGTCAGGCCCAGCGCCCGCGCCGTGCCCGTGATGCGACTGGTGAAGATCAGGTCGTCGGAAAGTAACAGGCCGTTCATGGTAGAACCTCCTGCAAAGCCGCAAGCGGCTTATTGCAATCTCAAGCCAGTGGTTGCTCAACCGATTGACTTTCTGGGTGCCATGCCCACGGCTTTGCGTGGGCATGGGAACCCTGCAAGCGTCCCATGCCCACGCAAAGCCGTGGGCATGGCACCC
>JAEUIF010000229.1 GCA_016795185.1 Planctomycetia bacterium
GGTGAAAGGCGTCCTTGACGTAGGGGGAACGGCTGCAATGCTGGCTGCCGTAGACCCGTTCGGCGTTGGTTTCGTTGTTGGTAAACAGCAGCGCTCCGCCCGTATCGGCGGCCAGCAAGCGCGCCCCGAGTCGGTACGACACCGGAATGTTGCTGATGGTCTCAACGCGCGAATCGTCGGTCAGCAGGCTGACGACGCCCGCCGCGGTCGGCCCCGGATGAATGGTGGGCTGGGGGGCGTCCTGCCCGGTCCAGGACCAGGTATTGCGAAACCAGAGGTGCGGTAGGATGTGCAGTTCCGCCGGTTCCGGGCCGCGATTGAACGCCTCGATGCGAATGCAGATGTCATCCGGGCCCGCCTTGGCGTACTCGATCACGATGTCGAAATAGCGGTCGCCGTCGAAGATGCCCGTATCGAGCAACTCAAACTCGAAGCCCTGGCCGTTGCGGTTGCGGTTTTCCTCGACGAGCCAGCCGTAGGGAAACTCGCCCTGCGGGTACTTGTAGAGGTACTTCATGTACGAGTGCGTCGGCGTGTTGTCGAGGTGGAAGTAGTATTCCTTCACGTCCTCGCCGTGGTTGCCTTCGCTGCACGTCAGGCCGAACAGGCGTTCCTTGAGAATGGGATCGCGGCCGTTCCAGAACGCCGGCGCGAAGATCAGCAATTGGTAGCGGTCGCAGATGCCGGCGATGCCGTCCTCGCCCCAGCGATACGCCTTGCTCCGTGCCAGGTCGTGCGGCAGGTAGCCCCAGGCGTCGCCGTGGGCGCTGTAGTCCTCGCGCACCGTGGCCCAGGCGCGCTCGCTGACGTATGGCCCCCAGGCGCGCCAGCCGGTGATGTCGTCGCGGACCTCGCTCAGCCGTTCGTGTTCCTTGCTCTTGCCAGGCATGTCGCTACCATCTCGCAATTTTCCGGGCGAAACTGGACCAAAGCCGCCAGTGTTCGCAGATGAAAGCGGCCCTGTCCAGGAAAATTGTCGCGGCGCGCCCGGTTATCGTCAGCTGCGCGCCCGCATACTCGGCCTTGGAATATCCACTCGGGCCGGCGCTCGTAGTACCGCCTTCAGGCGGCGAATCGCCCGCCGTCTGAAGGCGGTACTACGAACGCGCACGGCGAATCTACCTCGATTCAATGAATCGCTCACGGCTTCTTCGCGGGCAATACCGGCGGCGGCAGCTTGCCGACGTGCTGCTTGTAGAGGGCGCGCATGGTGGCCAGGCGTTCGCGATATGCTGGCTCGGCAGCAAGGTTGTGCTCCTCGTGGGGATCTTTGGCCAGGTCGTAAAGCTCCTCGTAGGCCGGCTGCACGTCGAAATAGGTGATGTACTTCCAGTCGGCGGTGCGCACCCCTTCGGTGCGGGGAATCTTGCCGCCGTAGTGGAAATGGTGTTCGTAAAAGAAGTCGTTGCGCCATTCGACGCGCTGGCCCTCGAGTAAGGGCTTCAGACTGCGCCCATCCATCTTGTTTGGAGTTTTGACTCCCACCAGGTCCAGCACCGTAGGCGCGATGTCGATGTTCAACACCAGCGGCGTCAAACGCTGCCCGCGCCGCTCGGCGTGCAGGCGCGGGTAGCGGACGATCAGGGGCACGCGGATGGATTCCTCGTGCATCAGCCACTTGTGCGACAGGCCGCGCTCGCCCAGGAAGAAGCCGTTGTCCGAACTGTAGACCACGGCCGTATCGTCCTTCAGTTGCAACTCGTCCAGCACGCCGAGAATTTTGCCGACCGAGCGGTCTACCCCCGCGATGCAACGCAGGTACTGCTTGACGAATTCCTGATAGCTCTCCGGTGTCGGATGGCTCTTCTGAGCGCGAAGGTAGCCTTCCGAATTCCGAATAAAGTCGGGCAGCTTTTCGTACGCGGCGCGGCTGGCGGTCTTCGGCACAGGTATTTTGTCGTCCTTGAACAGTGCGGCGTCGCGCGGATCGGGTAAGTAGGGGTCGTGCGGCGATTTGTAATGCACGATCAGGCAGAACGGCTGGCCCGGCTTGCAGGAGCGCACGAACTCCTCGGCGCGCCGCGCCAGCCATTCCGAGTTATGCACCTTCTGCCCATCGACATTGTGGAAGAAATCACCCTGCCCGCCCCAGGCGTCCCAGACGTCGAACATCTCCTTCGGCGGCGGTCCACCGATGCCCCACTTGCCGAAGCAACCGGTGCGGTAGCCCGCCTGCTTCAGCAGCGCCGGGAAACTACTGGCCAGCACGGCGGGCGGTAGTGGCGTGGCAAAGTCGCCGACCTGATGATGGCGGCACAGCCGGCCAGTGATGAGGCTCGCGCGCGAGATGCAGCAAATCGAAGTGGTGACGAACGCATTACGAAACAGCGTACCGTCTTTCGCCAGCCCGTCGATGTGCGGCGTCTTCAGCAGCGGGTGGCCGGCGCAGCTCAGGCAATCGGCGCGCTGGTCATCGGTGAACAGGATCAGGATGTTCGGCCGGGGCGGCGTTTCGGCGCGGGCGGTCGAGACCACGATCAACGAGCAAACAATGGCGAAGAGGCAGCGCATCGGAAAGTCCCTTTTCGGAAATGGGCGAAGTCGCGAGCGTCCAGGTCAGTATAGTTCGCGCTTCCAGCCTGGCTCGATCAGGCGCATCGTAGTCGCGTCGTCGCGCTCTTTCATGCCGCACTTGCGGTAGACCTCGTGCGCCCGCGCCACCTTGTCCGGGTCGAGTTGCACGCCGACGCCGGGGCCGGCAGGTATCTTCAGCTTGCCGCCCTGAATCTTCAGGTTTGGCCCCTGAATCACATCCGCGCCTTCGATCAGCCACGGATAGTGCGTGTCGCTGGCGACCGTCAGTTGAGGCACCGTCGCGGCGATGTGGACCATCGCCGCCATCGTCACGCCCGCATGATTGTTGCTGTGCTGACTCACCTTCCAGCCAAACGTCTCGCAGATGCGGCCCAGTTCCAGGCAGCCCGTAATGCCGCCCCAGTAATGGCTGTCGGCCAGCACGACGTCCACGGGCTTGAGGCGGACCGCTTCGGGCACATGCTCGAAGCGCGTGACGCACATGTTGGTACTCATCGGCAGGCCCGTTTCCGTGCGCACCTCGCTCATGGCCTGCTGTCCCGCCACCGGGTCTTCGTAGTATTCGAGGTGGACATCCTTGAGCTTCTTGCCGATGGTCAGGGCGGTTTCCTTCTTCCAGCGGGCGTTGGGGTCGATGCGCAGCAGGTGCTTGCCACCAAAGTGGGCGTTCATTCGCTTCAGGGTTTCCAGTTCCGCGTCCGGCGGCAAGACGCCGCCCTTGAGTTTGAAGACCGAGAAGCCCCAGCGTTTGCGCCACTCGTCGGCGAGCTTGACCATTGCCTCCGGCGTGCGGACCTCGCCCCACTGGTCCAGGGCGCGATCGCCCTTGCCGCGCGGGTCGGCGAGCCGACTATCGGCCAGCAGTTTCGGCTGGTCGGCCGCGTAGCGATAGAAGAGATAAGCCGCGAACTCGGGTTCGTCGCGCACCGGCCCGCCCAGCAACTCGCAGAGGCGGCGATTGGTCGCCTTGCCGGCGGCGTCGAGGCAGGCCAGTTCGATGCCAGCCCAGGCGCCGACGTGGTCGGTGTAGATGGGCTTGAAGAATGAACGATAGGCGAAGACGTTCTGACCCTTGAGGCTCGCCGCCGCACGTTCCAGCGCCGCCGTCGTCCCCTGGCCGCCGCGCGTCTCGCCGATGCCGACGATGCCCGCCTCGGTGCGCAGCTGCACGAGATTGCGGAGAAAATAAGGGCCATGACAGCCGCTCGACGCCAGCAGCGGCGGATCGGGCAGGGCGATGGGTGTGATGGTGACGTCCGTGATCTTGAGCGGCGCGGGCCGTGCCGCGCCCTGACCGAAGAGCGGACGCGGCGTCAGCAGGCCAGCGGCGGCCAGTCGCAACCAGGCACGGCGGTCGAGCAGCATGGTTCAGGCCCTCGCAACAGGACGGATCGACGAATGGCCCGCCCTGCTGCAAGGAACCCCGCTGCATCAGCCGTGTGGCGTGGGTGGGTTACTGAACGCAAGTTATGGTGTGGGTCTTGTCACCGGAATCTTTGTTGGTCTCGACCTTGACGGTCAGCAGAACCGCATGGCCCGTGGGCACATCCTCGAAGGCGAACGCCCAGTCCGCGGTCTGGCCTGAAGGCACCTCGGTTTCCTCGCCCGTGATCTTGGTCGTGCCATCCATGACCCAGGCTGACTTGTCGGCGCTGGTAGGGTCCATCGTGCCATAGGTCACGAAGTTGCCGCCCCCCGGAACATTGCTGTTGTGCGGGGGAAAAGTGATGCTGACGGACGCCATGAAACTTTCTCCAGAGGTACAGGGGCCAGGACGATGCTCGCCACGCGAGCTTGATATGCTGTCAGCTGGAAGTGCGGGCACTGGCCTCCGGTGCGAGATCGATAGTCAATCGGACTGGCTCACGCGCAGATTGCGGAATTTGGTCTCCGTCCGGTACACACAGATGCCCACGGCGCCCTGCGGCTGATAAGTGATCGGTGCCGTGGTGAGCGGTGGCTCGACGGTCGCGTACTCGCGCGTGGCGCGGACCAAGTCGGGCGTCGAAACCTCGCCGACGGGTTGTCCGTCCAGCTGGACCCTGACTGCGTGGGGGCCAATGTCAACGTCGAGAGCGACCCAGCGTTCGCCAGGCGGGATGGGTTTCCGCTCGCGATGATCCAGCAAGACCCGGTGATGCGCGTGTTCGCCCGATCCGGGGGCATACGGTGCCAGTCGGCAAACCTGGCACGTGAGCTGGCGACGGCCGTCGATCTGCTGGAGGGTGACGGAGCAGTAAAGCTGCTCGATGCCGCGGGCGGAGGCACACTCCTGGCAAGCGAAGTACAACCCACCCTCCGCGGGGAAGGGGCGATCTGCGGTCAGTTCGCAGGAAATGCGCGTGCGGGCGCGCGCCGGCAAGTAGGGCAGGAGGTCCAGCAGGCTGCGGGGATAACTTTGCAGACCGAACGTGCGCAGCTGGAGATTGCTGTCGTTGCCGGCCCGCGAGCGCCACCAGCGGGGCGGCTTGCTGCCGGCGACGAGGGTGACCTCATTGTTCTGGGCCAGTTCCGCCAGGAGCTGGTCGAGCGGCGACGGCCGCGCTGGTACTTCGGGAACGGCGGGAGACGAGGGCGGTTTGGCTTCGGGGACGGTGGGCGACGACCGCGCGCCCGAATAGATTGGTGCGGGCCTGATAACATAGGTGGCCGTCAAGCCAGCCAGCATCAGGCCGCTCAGGGCGGCCAACCAGGCACCACGACGTCCCGCCTGTCGAAGCCGGACACGCAACCGATACGAACTGTTGGCCTCGACGGGCTTGGCGCGCAGCCAGCGTTCGAGGTCGTCGGCGAGGCTGGCCGCCGTGGTGTAGCGTCGAGCCGGCTGTTTCTCCAGGCAGCGGAGCAAGATCGCTTCCAGGGCCTGGTCCATATCCGGGCGCACGGCGCGCGGCCGAATGGGGGCGGCGGACTGGATGGCGTAATACAGGCTGTGCCGTTCGGTCATCGGAAACGGCCGAATGCCCGTCACCAGCTCGTACAGCACCACGCCCAGGCCCCAGACGTCGGTCGCTGGCCCAATGTCCGTGTGTCGGCCGGCGACCTGCTCGGGGGCCATGTAGAACGGTGTGCCCAGCGTTTCGCCGGTGCGCGTCAGGTCCAGGTCGCCGGCGGCCAGCTTGGCCAGACCGAAATCCGTGACCTTGGGTTCGCCCTGGGCATCGAGCAAGATGTTGCCGGGCTTCAGGTCGCGGTGAACGATGCCGTAGTCGTGCGCGTGCTGCACCGCCCGCGCCACCTTGACGATGAGCGCCGCCGCCAGTCGGGGATTGCCGACGAAAAGCGCCGGCGTCTGGTCCAGCCGGCCGCCTTCCACGAACTCCATCACCAGGTACGGCCGCCCCTCGTGCTCGCCCGATTCCAGGATCGGGACGATATGGGGGTTGTTCAAGCGGGCGACCGCCGCGAGTTCACGGCGAAAGCGCTCGGCGGTAGCGCCGGGATCGCTCATGTCCGGACGCATGAGCTTGAGGGCGACGACCCGCCGCGACCCGCTGTCCAGCGCCTTATAGACGATGCCCATGCCGCCGCGCGCGATCTCTTCCACCAGATCGTAAACGCCGATGCGCCCGCTGGCAGCGCGCGGAAAGATGGCCGAAGAACTGTCGGCTTTCCAGGCAGTGGGCTGGTCCCAGAACGCGGAAACGGACTGTGGCGACGCGGACATGGTTGGGCCTCGAACGGAAGTCCCATCCAGTTGGGCTTGTGCGCGGCCTGCCGTCAAGGCGCTGGTGGTGGTTTTGCGGAAAAACAGGCAAGGGGCGCGGTCGGGGCAGCGGCGCAATCGGCGCGGGGTGCAGAGTCGGCTTGACTGTAAATCACGGAATGGTCAAAAGGCCGCCCAGGAGGTGCCCGAAATGCGAAGATTCGTACCGTTGACCGTGCTGGTCGGTTTGCTGGTGGTGACGGCCAGCCAGGCCGAGTTTGTCGTTTTTACCGATCGTACCAAATTTGAAGAGAGCAGCTACCACGAGAAGACCATCGACTTTGAAGGGATTGCCGTACCGGGATTTCAGAGCGGCTTCCCCTTCAAGAGCGGCCTGACGCGCCAGGGGGTGAATTTCGTCGGCACGCACACCGCCGGCACCAAGCGCTACCTCTGGGTCGCGGACGACGAAGCCAATCCGAGCCTGTTCGACTGGGGCAGCGGCGCTGTGCTTTACGGCCCGTCGTCCAAGCAGGGTAGCGACGCCAAGATCACGGTCACGCTGCCGGCCGGCATCACGGCGCTGGGCGCCGACCTGATGACCATGCAGCCGTTCGCCTCGAACTTCGTCGTGACCCTGGCCAGCGGCGACGTCTTCCACGTCAAAACGCAGGACTATCCCCACCTCACCTTCTGGGGCATCCAGTCAACCGCGCCCATCAAGTCGCTGACCTTTAGCTCGGATAATCAATCGTTCCCGATGATGGACAACTTTACGTTCGGCCTGGCCACGCCCGCGCCCCCAGCCGTGGTGCTGTTCGCACTGGGGTCGGCTGGTCTGCTGGCCTATCAGCGACGCCGGCGCACACCGCCGACTGGCAGCACGGCGGCGACGCACGCGGACTGAACAGCGGCCCGCTCTCGAACCAGCGCAAACCGCCGGGGATGGTCGCAGTCGTCCCCGGCGGTTTGCCGCGCTTTCAACGCTTCAGCGACTCGTTGAGTTGCTTGGCCTGCTCCCACTGGCGCAGTTCCTGCTCGCGCAGCTCCGGGGTGAACTCCGGGCCAAAATCGTCCATCTCGAACACCTGCCGAATCTCGACCTCCGAGTGCTCGCCCGTGGGGTTCGGGCAGCGCTTGACCCACTCGATGGCCTCGGCCAGCGAATTCACTTTCCACAGCCAGTAACCGGCGATCAGTTCCTTGGTCTCCGCGAACGGCCCGTCGATGACGGTGCGCTGCTCGCCGGCAAACCGCACGCGCGCCCCCTTCGAGCTGGGGTGCAATCCCTCCCCGCCCAGCAGGATGCCGGCCTGCACCAGCGCTTCGTTGTATTTCCCCATTTCCGTCAGCAGCTGCTGGTCGGGCAGGACGCCCGCCTCGGAATCCTTGCTCGCCTTGATGATGACCATGACGCGCATGAGTGAATCTCCTTGGGGTCGCGATTTCGGTTTCCGTACTACGGTCGAACGGGGGACGACCGGATCGACAGCCATCGTTTGATGGACCGGATTTTCCCGTCATTCAACGGCGCTACCAGCGCACCGGCAGCGCATCCAGGGCACGGAGGCCCATGCGGCGGGCGTAGCGGACCTGGGAACGGGGAACCGCCAGGCTCAGCCGCGGGAATCGAGTAAACAGGCGCTGCAAGGCGATGGCCGTCTCGACGCGGGCCAGTTTGGCGCCCAGACATACGTGGATGCCCGCGCCGAAGGCTACGTGCCGATGGGACGGTCGCCCCAGGTCGAGGCGGGTCGGCTCGGAAAATACCGCGGGATCGCTGTTCGCGCTCGCCAGACAGGCGAAAACAATCTGCCCTTTCCGGATCGACTGGCCGCCGAATTCCACATCTTCCCGCGCGTAACGCGGCTTGCTGACCTGGGCGAAGGAAACGTAGCGCAGCAGTTCCTCGACGGCCAGGTCGGCCAGACCCCAGTCGTGACACAGCCGGTCCAGTTGCTCCGGGTGATCGAACAGGGTGAGCACGCTGCAAGCGATCTGGTGGAGCGTGGTTTCGTGACCGGCCGCCAGCAGCAGAAACACCATGGCCACGAGTTCGTCCTCCGTCAAACGGTCGCCGGCTTCCTCGGCCTGGATGAGCGCCGCCAGGAGTCCGCCGCGCGGTCGGCGGCGCTGCCGCCGATACTCCGACCGGCAATAGAGCATCAGCTTGTTCAAGCCGGCAAAGGTCTCGAACAGGGCGGCGAACCCGAACGATTTGGAGAAAGCGCCCGCCCAGCGGGTGAACCGGGTGTGGTCCTCCGCCGGCAACCCGAGCAATTCACAGATGACCGACAACGGAAATGGGCGGGCGAAATGCGCCACCAAATCGACGCCGCGGCGGGAGCGTGCGGCCGCGGCGGCCAGTCGGTCGAGCGACTCCTCGGCCAGTGTTTCCAGGCGCGGCCGCAGCGCTTCAATGCTCTGCCGCTGAAAAGCCTGATCGACCAGGCCGCGCAGGCGGCGGTGGTCCGGAGGGTCGCGCAACAGCATGTTGGCCGCCAGCGGCCGCAGACCGCCGGGCAGCCAGCGGACGATCGTGCCCATCCAGCGGTTGCCGGCGGCGGCTGGGTTCTGCACAAAGTGCTGGTGGTCGCGCAGCAGGTCGTTCACGGCTTCATAGGTGGTCGCGAGCCAGACCGTACCGAAGATCGGCAAGCGCACGCGCACGACTGGGCCCAGCGCGCGCAAGCGCGCCCAGGTCGGAAACGGGTCTTCCTTGAAGGCCGGCGAAACCAGGTCCAGTTCGGTGACCGGCGTTCTCGCCAAGCCAGGCATGCGGCCCTCCCCGCGTCAACGCACGTCGATCCCGCCGGTGACATTGTATCCCAGACCGCCAACGCTGGTCGGGGCGGCGCTACCAACTGGTCCGCAAGACGCTCTCTTTCCCTTATGTGTTTCGTCGGGTAGGTTAAGAAGATTGCGCGGGTGGAGAGAGGCCGACGGGGACGGTCGACTTGGCCCGCGCCCCGTCACTGGGGGAGCCGCCTTGGTCATCAGCCGGGAACAGTTCGTCGAGTGCCTGAACAAGAGCGGCCTGCTCTCCGCCACGGAAGTGATGGCCTTGCAGTCCCACTTGCCGGACAAGCAACCGGGCGATGGCTCGGCGGTGGCGTCCGAACTCGTCAAGCAAAAGAAACTGACCGCCTATCAGGCCCAGGTGCTCGCGCAGGGGCAGTCGCGCGGGCTGGTCTTCGGCGATTACAAGGTGCTGGACAAGCTGGGCGAAGGCGGCATGGGGCTGGTCTACAAGGCGCAGCACCGCTACCTGAAACGCACCGTCGCGCTGAAAGTACTGCACCCGGCCGTCACCCAGTCCGAAGAAGCGGTGCGCCGCTTTCACCGCGAGGTGGAAGCTGTCGCCCGTCTCACTCATCCCAACATCATCACCGCCTACGACGCCAGCGTGCAGGACGGCACCTACTACCTGGCGATGGAATACGTGGACGGCATCGACCTCGGGCGACTTGCCAAGGAGCAAGCGCCGTTGCCCGTCCCCAAGGTCGTGGACTACATCCTCCAGGCGGCGCGCGGGCTGGAATACAGCCATCGGGTGGGCGTGGTCCATCGCGACATCAAGCCTTCCAACTTACTGCTCGACACCGACGGCCGGCTGCGCATCCTTGACATGGGCTTGGTCCGTTTCACCGACGCCCCGCAGTCCACGGGTAGTGCCACTGGCCCCGACGGCCTGACGCAGACCGGTGACATCATGGGGTCGTTCGATTACATCGCGCCGGAGCAGGCCATCGACACCAAGCGCGCCGACGCCCGCGCCGATGTGTACAGCCTTGGCTGCACGCTCTACTACCTGCTCGTCGGCAAGCCGCCGTACAGCGGCGATACCAGCATGCAGAAACTGCTGGCGCATCGAGAAAACGCCATTCCCTCGCTGCGCAAGGCCCGGCCTGAAGCGCCGCTGGCGCTCGACGCCGTCTTTCATCGCATGGTCGCGAAGAAGGCCGAGGACCGCTATGCGTCGATGACGGAGGTCATTGCCGATCTGGAAGCGTGCTTGCAGCGACCCGACGCGCGCCCCACCCAGATCATGAGCGGCGTCGCGCCGCTCGCCAACGGCCGCGCGGGCGGTTCCGGCTGGTGGATGCTCCTGTGCGGGACGGCTGCCATTCTCGCGGCACAGGTCGGCAGCATCGTGCTGGCCCAGCAAGCCGGACAGCAGCAGTGGGCGATTCCCCAGGACATCCTCTCGGTATCCACCTGGGGACTACTGGCCGGTATCGGCCTGACGGGCATCGGCGTGCTGGCCATGCTGGCTGGAGAACTTGCCGGTCGGCGGCTGCGACAGTCACAAGCGTCCGCGGATGAAGGCCCGTCGCTGGGCCGCTGGCTGCTGGGCGGCCTCGCGGGCACCGCGCTCGGAGCGCTGGGCGGCGCGCTGGTAGGCGGCGCGCTGGCGCACGCACCAGCCGCCGAGGTACGACTGGCGGGCGGCGTGGCCGTGGGACTGTTCGTTGGCGCTGCCCTTGGCGGGCGGCGTAACTGGCTGATCGCTCTGGGAGGAGCGCTCGTCGGCTGTTTCGTGGGCTTGGAGATTGGCGCGCGGGGTTTTGCGTTTGACGGCTTCGGCCTGACGCTTGACTTGCCCGCCGAGCATGCGGCGATGGCCGGTTTAGCCCTGGTCGGTAGTATCGCGGGCGCGGCACTCGGTTGCGAGCGGCGAACCAGCCTGCCGTCCGCCGCGCGGACCAATGGCGGTGAACCGGCTCAGGTCAGCCAGGACGGGCGAGACGACGTGGCGGCCAGCAAGACCGTCCGCAGACTGTCCGGACCACGTTGATGGGTCTCGCCTGCTGAAGATTCGTCGCTCACTTCCGCCTCGCGATCCGCTTCGGTGCCCGCATTCCCGCCGGGCACCCTCAACTCCAACTGGCAGTTCGGACAGGAAAATGACGCACCGGCATAATGATCCGGCAGGATGAGAATGACCTTGCACCGGGGGCAGGTGAAGGGCTCCATTGAAGTTCCTTCTCGGGCGAAGCACGGGGACCCAGGCCAGTGCGCAAGCAAATCGCGTGCGCTGGCGCGCGAAAACCAGAGTCGCGCCGCAAGTCGTTGCTGATGAGTCTGTTCTGTATGGACTTGTCGCACGCACCGCACATTTCGCTCCGCCAGCAACTCCGTAGATTTTCGGCATGCTAGGGAAAGTTTCGGCAGCGCCGCTTGCAGCGCTGTCGTGCAACTTGGTCTTTCAAGCATCGCTTGCCGAGATTGCGTTGGCCGCATCCTGGGCGGGACCGGCACAGCTTGGCGCGTGGCCGATGGCACGCGGCCGGAAAGTCCCATTTTGCTTGAAATGCCTTCTGGCGCAACTTACACTTAAGACACACTAAATAGCGGCGCTCGCCGTCGGGCCGGAGTTCCCTTCATGGCTAAGCCAGAGCAGCCTGCCCATCGCATTTTGGTCGTCGATGACAACCGCACCAATGCGCTGCTCCTGGAGCGCGTGCTGGTCGGCGACGGCCACATGGTCGATGTGGCGAACGACGGCCAGGAGGCCCTCGAGCGCGTCACGCACCACTGCCCCGACCTGATCCTGCTCGACCTCGACATGCCGCGCATCGACGGCTACGAGGTTTGCCGCCGCGTGAAAAGCAACCCCGCCACGCGCTTCGTGCCCATCGTCATCGTCACCGCGCAGAACGCCTTCGACGCCAAGCTGCGGGCCTGGGAACTGGGCGCGGACGACTTCATCACCAAACCGTTCCAGTGCCTGGAAGTGGTGGCGCGCTGTCGATCCTTGCTGCGCATCAAAGACTTGATCGACGAGCGCGACTCCGCCGAAGCAGTGGTGTTCGCCTTCGCGCGCGTGGTCGAGGCGAAGAGCCCCTACACGCACGGCCATTCCGAGCGGGTCGCGGCCTACGCCTTGACGCTGGCCGCCGAAGTGCAGCTACCCGAGGATGAGTGGGAAACGCTGCGCAAGGGCGCGCTGCTGCACGACATCGGCAAGGTGAGCGTGCCCGACGCCATCCTCGACAAGCCCGCCTCACTGACGCCGGCCGAATTCGACATCATGAAGCAGCACACGGTCCAGGGCGCACGCATTGCCGAACCCCTGCGTTCGGTACGCGATGCGGTGCCGCTGATCCGCTGGCACCACGAACGCCTCGACGGCCGCGGCTATCCGGACGGCCTGTTCGGCGGTTCGATTCCGCTGCTGGTGCGTATTCTCTCGGTCGCCGACGTCTACGATTCGCTGTCCAGCGCCCGCCCCTATCGCGGCGCGATCCCGCACCCGCAGTGCATGGAAATCCTCAACCGCGACGCAGCCGGCGGTGGGCTCGATTCCGAACTGGTCGATGCGTTCTCCCGCGTCATCACGCCGACGGCCGTCAGCGTCATCAGCCGCACGGCGCGCGTGCCCGATGGCAGCGGCTTCGAGCGCACGGCCGCCTCCACCAGCGTCGTCCTGAAGCTGGGTTAATTCCAATCCACGACTGACAGTCAGCACGGCAAGCTCCGCGGAACCGCCAGCGGTCAAATCCCCGCTGGCGGTTTCGCGTTGCCTCCTATTCGTCGTCGTACTTCCTGGTCGGCGCGGGGCGCTGCAAGCCCGCTTTCTCCAGCAACGATTGCCGGAGGTCTTCATCCTCGGCAATGAAGTTGCGGCCCACCGGCAGCACGTACTGAATGGTGAAGCGACGCTTCGCGATGCCGATCTCGTCGCCGGGGCGCAGCAGCTTCTGCTGCACGCGCTCGCCGTTGACCTTGATGCCATTGGTGCTGCCCAGGTCGCGGATGTACCACATGCCGTCCTGGCAACTCACCTCGCAGTGCTGCCCGGAGACATTGGGAAACCGCAGGCAGATGTCACAGGATTCGCGTCGGCCGAGGGTCATGCGGGCGCGCACGAGCGGAATAGGGTCGCCGCCGCCGACCGGAACCAGGAGCGCTTTGTCGTTCGCGGAAGGCATGGTTGTTGTCCCTGTGCAAGTGAAGGATTGGTAACGATTGGCCAAGCAACAAAAGGTGGAGACGAACTTGGCATAACTTGCTCAGTGGCCGTAGTATAACAGCCGGTTCGCGTGGTGCTCCACCATAATTTTCGTTCGCTGCCGAGTCGTTCATGGCCTCTGGTCCTTTGCCTTTTGGTTTCCGCGACGCTCAGCGCTACTACGCCTTCAGCCGATTCCTCAAGGAACGGTTCGGCGGCAAGGTGCGGCGCATCGCCGTGGACGGCGGCTTCACCTGTCCCAACGTCGATGGCACGGTGACGACGGGCGGCTGTGTCTACTGCGACAACCGCAGCTTCAGCCCCAGTCGGCGCGCGCCGCGCCTGGGCATTCGCGGTCAGCTCGAACGCGGGATCCGCATCGTGCAGCCGCGCTTCGGCGCTGACCGTTTCCTGGCTTACTTCCAGGCCGCCACCAACACCCACGCACCGCTCGACAAACTGAAGCGGCTCTACGACGAAGCGCTCGACCATCCGCAGATCGTCGGTCTGGCCATCGGCACGCGCCCGGACAGCGTGCCCGATGAGGTGCTCGACCTCATCGCGGGCTATGCCCGCGAGCGCTACGTCTGCCTGGAACTCGGCCTGCAAAGCATCCACGACCGCTCCCTCGACTGGATGAATCGCGGCCATCACTACGACGTGTTTCTCGATGCGGTCGCGCGTTGCGCGGGGCGCGGCTTCGACGTGTGCGCGCATGTGATCCTGGGCCTGCCGGGCGAATCTCCGGCCGACATGCTGGCGACGGCGGACGCACTGGCCGGGCTGCCCCTGCAAGCGGTCAAGATTCACAATCTCCATGTCGTCCGCGACACGCCGCTGGAAGCGATGGTCGAACACGGCGAGGTACACATTCTCGAACGCGACGAATACGTGGCCATTCTCTGCGACTTTCTGGAGCGCTTGCCCGGCGGCATGGTGATTCAACGCTTGCAAGGCGACGCCCCGCCGGACTACCTCGTCGCGCCGCAGTGGTGCCTGGACAAGCCCGGCCTGCTCCGCGCCGTCGATGACGAGATGCGCCGTCGCGACAGCTGGCAGGGTAAATACTGCCAGCCGACCGTTGCATCCTCAACGCCCGTTCGTCGCGCTTTGCCGGTCGTCACGTAGGTCAGGCTTTCCAGCCTGACTGAAGCGCCGGGGATGTGCCGCCTGTCACCGTCTCTTCAGTCAGGCTGGAAAGCCTGACCTACGGGTTGCCCGTGAGCGACAATCGATCGGAGACTACCAAAAACACGAGCCGGGCACGTTCTTGCGAACGTGCCCGGCTCGTTTATCAGTCATCGGCGAATGCCGTTTAGCGGCCGTTGTACCAGTAGCTCGGACCTTGCTGATTGTAGTAGCCGGCGGGCTGGACCATGCCCTGGGCGACGGGGAAGCCGCCGTAGCTGCCCATCGGGGGCATCGCCATCGCGGCATGGCCGTAGTGGCCCATCTCTTCCATCGGCTGCGCGGCATAGGTCGCGCCGCCGACGCCCGGCATCGGGGCCGCCGCGTGGCCGGAGTAGGTCATCGGAGCCGGCCAGAACGGATAGCCCGTCGGGGCCGGCGTCTGGAAGTGGGCGTTATGAGGCCAGGCGCCGTACCAGGGGCCGCCGCCGGGGAACGCGCAACCGCCGCCCTTGCCGGACGGCCCGCAGGGACCGCAGTTCATCTTTTGCTTGCAGCAGCTGTAATCGCAGCCGCACCAGCCCCGGAAGACCAGGCCGACGCTGATGCCGACGCGGTACAGCGGGGTGCAGCAGTCTCCCGCACGGGCTTGCGCCTGGCCCAGTGCCGACAACGGCAGCGCCAGCAGCGCCGCCACGAGGAATTTCTTCATGATTGCATGCCTCTCGTTGCTTCCGGGTCCGTGCCGCGTCTCTCCGTGGGCGCGGCTTTATTCCCGGCAACACAGCATTACCCACGAGCAGCGCGGCGGCCAATCGGTCAAGAGGGATTGGTGGAATTCAGGAGAGAGGCGCGGCGGCTTCCCGCGCACGACCGGGAGAATCGGAACGGCAGAGATGACAACTTCGCTAAAGATGCTGCCAACGGCGTGCGACGAACGCCCATACCTGCCACCTGATGCG
>JAEUIF010000017.1 GCA_016795185.1 Planctomycetia bacterium
CACCACCGCCCAGATGATGTCCTCGTAGGCCGCCTGCACGTTCGTGCCTTTCTTTTCGATATGCGCTAGCAAGGACTTCGTTTCCTCCGGGCTCGGCGGTCGCGATAGGGCCGTGAGGTAAAGTTCCTTCAGGCGCTCCTCGTGGGGCCGTTTGTCGGCAACCAGCGCTTTCGCGCGCGGACCCGCCGTCTTGCCGAGCAATTCCGACGAATTGAACATGTGCAGGCATTGCGCCAGCGTCGCGTCCGAGGTGCGTTCGCACTCGCAAGCGCTGGCTGAATCCGGTCGGCCGAAGACGCTCAGGAAGTAGGACTCGAACTGATTGTCCGGCAATTGCACCGCGCGCGTGCCCGCCGCCACGCCCTTGAACGCGGACTTCGCCAGCGTCACATCGTCCACGGCGTCGAGCAGCACCTCGGCGTTGAGCCGCCGGGGCACGAAACGCGAGAAGCTCTGGTGATCGTCGGCGTTGTAGGCATTGGGCACAGCGCTCAGCCGATAGACCTGCGACACGCAGATGGTGCGTACGAGTTGCTTCAGGTCGAACTTGCTGTCGACAAAACTCTTCGCCAGCGCGTCGAGCAGTTCGGGATTGCTGGGCGGATTGGTGACGCGGATGTCATCCTCCGGCTCGACCAGGCCCCGGCCGAAGAAGTGCTTCCAGTAACGATTGACCAGCGTCTTCGCGAAGAAGGGGTTGTCCTTCTGGCTCATCCAGTCGGCCAGCAGCGGCCGGGGGTCGGCGTCTTTTTCCAGGGCTGCCAGGGCGCCGCCCAGTGTCGTTGGCTTGACCGCCTTGTTGGTTTTGGGATTCACTGCCTGCGCCGCGCCGGTCTTGTGCGTGACGCTGAAGGGCAATTTTGGGTCGGGCGGTGTATTCTTGTTCTTGGCTTTCGGCGCAGGCGGGTCTTTGACCTCGACGCGCGAGAAGAACGCAGCGAGGCCCCAGTAGTCGTGCTGGCTCCATTTTTCCAGCGGATGATGATGGCACTTGGCGCAGGCCAGCCGCTGCCCCAGGAAGAGCTGTGCGGTGTCCTCGACCTGCGAGCCCATGTCCTTCACTTCGCGATACCAGATCACTTTCGGGTTGTCTTGCTCCTCGCCGGTCGCCGTGATGACCTCGCGGACAAACTGATCGTAAGGCAGGTTCTCGTGCAAGCTGTTGCGAATCCAGGTATGAAACGCAATCGTTGGTTTCGGGTCTTGATTGGCGGCCTTGCGCCGATTGCGCAGCACAGCGCTCCACTTGTTGGCGAAGTAGTCGGCGTACTCGGGGCTCGCCAGCAGGCGGTCGATGAGCTTTTCGACGCGCTCCGCCGACTGGTCCGCGAGGAAGACTTCAACCTCTTCCTTCTTCGGCAGCCGGCCGGCGATGTCGATAGTCGCCCGGCGAATGAACGTGCCGTCGTCGGCCAGGTCCGAGGGCGGCAGCCCCAGTTTCTTCATCTGGGCGAAAGCCAGTTCATCGACGAAGTTGCGGGCGACGGGCACTTTCTCCACCGGAGCGCCCAGCGGGATGGTGGCGCGGAAGACCGCGACGTGCTCCTGAAAGCGAGTCATGATGGCGACCACGCCGGGCAGTTGCTGCACGGTGACCAGCCCGGTCATCGACGCCTCGGCCATGTCGGGCAGGTTGGCCTCGAACTGTGTCAGCCGGGTGACATCCACCGCGGAACCGTCGCTCATGTGGGCGACGACCGTCAGCTGCTGCTGGCCGCCGCGATCCATCAGGCGTTCCTTCGGCAGCACTTCGATGCGGCTGACAGTGGCGTCGCTGTTCTTGCCGTAGGGATAGCCCTGGGTGATCCAGCGCAGCATGATCTTGTAGTACGGCGATTCCGCATCGATCTTCTTGCCGCCGCCGTGCGGCGCGCCGCCGGACGCCTTGAGCAGCAGCAAGCTGTGGGCCGGCGACGCCGGGAACAGCCGGCGACCGCGACCTTCCTTGACCCGTGTTTCGTGGTCCTCGCGCGGCTCGAAGCCAAGCAGCGACAGCTTGAAGCCATTCTGCCCGGACGCCTTACCGTGGCAGCCGCCCGCGTTGCAGCCGAACTTCGTGAAAATGGGCACGATCTGGTTCGGGAAGTTGATCGGCAAGTCCGTGACGATGTTCGCCACGGTCACCTTGGTGCTCGCGGAGGGCACGCCCTCGAACTTCACCGTGATGGTAGCCTGACCTTCCTGCACCGGCGTCACCAGCCCGGTCGGATCGATGGACACCACGCCGGTCGGAGTTGCTTCATAAGTAACCTTGCGCGACAGGTCGCGCACCTGGCCGCTCTGGTACTGGCCCGTGACCAGCAACTGCTGCCAGGAATCGCGGCCGGCGAGCAGGAAAGCGCCGTCGCGGTCTCGTCCGGTCTCCACGGTCAGCGATTGTAGCTTGCCTGGATCGCCAAGCCCTTTCGCTTCCGGCGCGGCACCGGTGGCGACCGAGGGGGCGAGGAGCGCGACCAGGACCAATGCAGCAGGAAAAGTGGGGATTTTCATGATTAACCATCCTTTACGGTCCAGGCAGGCGGGCAATGGCAGGTGGGAGATTGGCAGTGGACGACTTTTCACTGCGGGCGCGGCATCTCCAAAGTAAGAGGCGCGGTGACAGTAAGTTTAGGCGGACAAAGTCAGGCTCGATCCCTGGTGCAATGTCTTCGGGGAGTGCCTGCCTGAAGTACGTCGGGCTTTCCAGCCCGACAGACAGCGCCGGAAGCAGAATGTGCAGTGGAGCGGGCGCGGCCAGCCGCCGGCACTGCCTGTCGGGCTGGAAAGCCCGACGTACTTCCCCTGGTTAGCCTCTCACTCCCTCGGATTGCACTGGCGAGGAGTCTAATCCTCAATCGGTAAACTTCCGCCGACAGGCCGCCGGCCGTACCGACAGCACCACGGAGCGGCTCATCTGCGGCGAACTCAGAATCGCCTGGCCTGGCCCCAGCAGCGGGCAGCGGTCCCAGAGGTCGCGGCCCACGTCGCCGGTGGTCGTCATCAGGGCCTCAAGGTTGTGCATGCTGCGGAGCGTGTGGACGATGCGGGTATTGCACAGTTCGAAGATTTCTGGCGGCAAGTGGCCCGGTTGCTGGCTGACGAAGGCCATCGATAACCAGCGCTTCCGGCCGCGGCGGGTGACGTTGCGCAGCATGGTCAGCGTTGCCTGCATGGACTGCGCCCGCTCCCGGCTGATGAACGAGTGCGCTTCCTCCAGGATCAGCAGGGTGGGCGGGGTGCTGGGGCGAGTGATCTTCAGGGCAAAGGTCTTGCGCAGCAAGTCGGCCGTGACCATGTTCTTGACCACATCGTTGGCCACGCTGACGTCGATGATGCTCACGCGCCCCGGCACCATCATGCGCACCGGGTCCAGCGACGGCATGTTGAGCTGGTCGAAGGCTTCGGACTGCATGATCCAGTTCAGCTTGGCGGTCAGGCCGGCATAGTCCAGGAATTCGTTGCCCTTGGAGGAACGCTCGCTGGCGCGTTCCCGGAGACTGCGCAACGTGAACGGCAACTTGGCCTGTGGCGAGGCGTCGAGCAGGGTTTGCAAGCCTTCCTTCTCGGTGGTCGAGAGCTTGCTACGGGCTTTCTGATTCAGGTAATCCACGCAGTCGAGCAGGGCGTTGCGCTCGGGCAGCGTGACCTGGAGCAATTCACCGATGACGCTCGTCTCGAAGTCGGCCAGGCGCGCGGTAAATGTCTCGGCCCCCGCCTTGTCGCTGGCGCAGCTGGCGGGATAAAAGACGTGAAAATCTTTCAGCCCTTCGGGCTGGCGGCCGTAGCGCGCCAGGCGTTCGATCATCGCGGGGTCTTCGGTGGGCAGGTCCATGTCCGTGTATTCACCCTCGACGTCGAGGATGATGACTGCCCAGCCGGCCCGCGCCGCTTCTTCGATGACCACCTGCGAGGTGTTGGACTTGCCGGAGCCGACCGTGCCGAAGATGCCCAGGTTGCGCGGCAGCACCCCCTTGTTCTTGCTCTGCAAGAAGATCTGCAACTCGTCTTGGCCGGCCATGTGGCCCAGCAGCATGTCGCCCTTCAGCCCGTGCAAACCGGCGATCTCGTTCGGCCCCAGGGCGTAGATGGGCGAACCGGGGGAGGGTCGCGAATTGGTGTCGCGTGGCCGCCCCTCGACGATCTCGCCCTGGATTTCGAGTTCGGCCATCAGCACGCAATCCAGCGAACCGCCCGCCGTCATGCCGCCGACCGTGGCCGTGCCGGCGCGATGGAAGAATGGGCCGGCGACGACCCGCGCCAGGTAGCCGGTACGCGCGCCTTCCGCCTCGTCGATCCGGACGTACTGGTTGCGCTCCACCAGCTGGCGGTTGACGATGTTGGTGCGCAGCAGCACTCGTTCGCTCGTCGCGTTGGCGCCGTCCCAGGAGACGGTTCCCAGAAAGCCGGGCTGCGCGGAACTGTTCATCGCGTGTCCTCAATGAATGAAACGGACCCCCGTCGACGCGGAGCGGTCGTCGGATCGGCCCAGCCGCAACTTCCCTGGCAACCGGTATGCTCTAGCATAGGGCGCTTTTGGCCGCGCCGCTCGCCGGGCGGCCAAATTGCTCAGCCAACAATGACGCGCGGCCGGCGCTCGACGTTGGGCTCCGCCTTGCGCAGCAAGTCTTGCACCAGGGCCGGCACGTTGCCTTCGCCGAAGAGCAGGAAGCCAATCACGGCCCGGACCGAACTGGCCTGCGACCAGTCGAAGTGGAATTCGGGCGGCAGCGTCTGCTCGCCCTTGGACAGTTCCAGGCCGACCGCCGCCAGCGCATGGGCGACCGAGGAGCAATGCCGGATTTCGACAATGTGCAGGTCGCCCTCGCGCCAGACCTTCATCACCGGTTCCTGGTAAAAGTCGCTGGCGTCTTCCAGGTAGACCTCCAGGAACACGATCGGGATGTCGTCCGTCAGCCGGTGATCGAGACGAATGGCGGCTTCCTTGTGGGCGCGATCCGTGGCGCCGGTCGGCTTGTGCGGCACCAGGATGTGAAAGCCCAGCGTTTGCAGCTGCTGCCATTCCCGTTCCGAGTCCGGGTCGGTGAAGCGGAAACGCTCGAAGCGCAATTCCGAACTGCGCAGAAAGCGCGTGACCACGGACGTCACCAGCAGCACACCGATGAAGATGCCCGCGATGTGGATGCCTTCCGGTTTCTCCGCGATGTTGAATGCCGTGGTGTAGGCGAAGACCACCACGGTAAACAGGTAGTACCAGGACAGGCGGCGATACCACGGCCCGCTGCGTTCTTTCCAGCTGCCAATGACGGCCGCCACCGCGGCACTGCTAATGAGCATGAGCACGCCGGTGGCGTAGGCGCCGCCCTGGGCGTCCACGTCGGCCTTGAAAATGAACGTCACGAACAGGTTGATGGCCGTGAACAAGATCACCAGTGGCGGAATGGTGCGCGCCCACTGCGGCGCCATGCCGTAGCGCGGCAGGTAGAGCGGCACGAGGTTCAGCAGCCCGGCCATGGCGCTCGCGCCGGCGAACCACAGAATCGCAATGGTGCTGAGGTCGTAGAGCGTACCGAACGCGCCGCCGAAGAGCGGATTCAGCTCGATCGCGCCTTCCCCGTGCGCCAGGTACGCCAGGGCACGGGCGTTGGCCGGCCCCTTGACCATTTGCCCGTCCGGCCCGACCGTCTTGCCCATTTCGGCCGGGTCGATCAACGTGCTGACGACCAGCGACGAGCCGATCAGGTAGACAGACATGATGAGCGCTGCCGTCAGTAGCAGTTTGCGCGTATTGCGAATGCGGCCGGCCAGTTCTTCACCCGGAGCATGCCCACCGCGCACCAGGGGCATCACCGCGACACCGGTCTCGAAGCCGCTCAGACCCAGAGCGAGCTTCGGAAACAGGATGGCGGCCACCAGCAACGCTGCCAGCAGCCCCCGATGGCCGCGATGGTCCTCGCCGTGGATATGCCAGTCGCCAGCCATCACTTGCCGGTGCCATTCGGCAAGCTTTTCGGGATGCTGGAACAGGTAGACCAGACCGCTGCCGACCACCAGCGCGTTGAGGACCAGGTACACCGCGACCAGCGCGACGGCGATGCCAATCACTTCCTTGAAACCGCGCAGGAACGTCGCCCCGAGCAGCAGCAGCAGGAACATGGTGACCACCACCGCCTGAGTCGTGTGGTTGACGGAGTGACCAAGGGGCCAGTAGGGGTTGCTGATGAGGTGTTCGGTGGCATCGGCCGCCGACAGGGTCTTGGTAATGATGAAGTCGGTGGCTGCGAAGCCGAGCATCACCAGCACCAGCGTCTTGCCGGCCCAGCCGCGCAGCAGCTGTTCCAGCATGTAGATCGAGCCCTGGCCGTAAGGCGACTTCCCGGCCACGTAAGCGTACACCGGCAGCGCTCCGAACAGCGTCACCAGGACCAGCATCAGCGTGGCATAGGGGCCGAGGCGGCCCGCCGCTTCCGCCGCGATCGACGGTTGATAGCCCAGCGTGCTGAAGTAATCGACGCCCGATAGACACATGACCCACAGCCAGAAGCTTTGCGGATGAACGGAATCGCCGGGCTTGGACATGGAAGCATCCTGGACTGGTTCGCACTTCGCTCAGAAGAGCAACTGCACCACAAGGCTGCTCCCCTCGCCCCTTGCGGGAGAGGGGTGGGGGTGAGGGGTGGCAGTATCTGTAAACTGGCCGCTGACCCCTCACCCC
>JAEUIF010000257.1 GCA_016795185.1 Planctomycetia bacterium
GCGGGCGGAAGTACGTCCTGCGCACGGATGTGATGTATCGCCGGCAGTAGCTCGCTAAACCGCAAGCGGAGTCGCGCTCGCTTGCGGTTTAGCGGGGACCGTATCAGCGTCCTCCCTCGCTGCTGAAGCAGTACAGGTGCCCCATCGTGCGGAAGTAGAGCTTGCCGCCGACGGCCGCGGGCGTCGCATAGACGTCCTCGCCGAAAGCGACGCGGTGCAACACGCGGGTGCCGTTCGCCGCTTCCACCACCGACAGCTTGCCTTCCTGGTTGGCCAGGTAGATCTTGCCGTTCACGACGATCGGCGAGCTGTAGTAGCGGCCCGCGCCGTAGATGCGCTCCTGGCTGAGCAGCTGGCCGGTCTTCGCGTCCAGGCAGCCGAGCAGTCCGCCGTCCTTGACGATGAACAGGTGGCCCTGGTGGTAGACCGGCGACGGCATGTAGGGCAGCCCCTTGGTCACTTCCCACTGCACATGCGACTTGCTCACGTCGCCGCGCCCGCCCGGCTTGATGGCCAGGAAGCAGTTGCGCGCCTGGTCGCAGATGGCCCGTGTCTGCTCGTATTCCGGGCCGGCGATGTGCCCGTCCTTGTCCACGTCGAATTGCGGGAAGCGCTCCTTGATGATCGTGGTCGCGACCTCGTTCGGCTCCAGCGTGCCGTTCTGGTTGGCGTCGAGGCGCTTCAACATTTCCGGGAACGGCGGCAGGTCGAAGCGGTCCTCGGCGTCGCCGCCAGCCGTCCAGCTGGAAAGATAGAGCGTGTTGTCTGGGCCGATGACGGGCGTCGGATTGACCAGACGCGCCAGGCCGCGCACCGTCCAGACTTCCTTGCCCGTTTCCAGGTCGTAGCCGACCACGCGCAGCGTCCCCGCCACTACCACTTGTGGTTTCGCATCCACGGTCCAGACGACCGGCGTCGAGTAGCTGCGGCGCGATTCGGGCCGGTCGGTCTGCCAGAGCGTCTTGCCGCTGTGCTTGTCCACGCACAGCAGGAACGAACCCGTGTCGTGGTCCTGGTTCAAGAGCACGCGGTCACCGACGATGATCGGCGAACTGCCTGCTCCGAAGTCGTTCTTGAACGGCCCCATCTCGCGCCGCCACAGCAGTTTGCCGGCCGGATCATAGCAGAGCAGGCCGCTGGAGCCGAAGAACGACACGAGGCGTTCACCGTCGGTCGCGGGCGTGGACTGCGCCAGGCTGCCGCCGGTGGGGTGTACGGTTTCCAGCGTCTGGTAGGGGGCTTCCCGCTGCCAGAGCGTTTTGCCGGTGGCACGGTCGAGCGCAATCGTCAGCAACTTCTTCTCGACCACACCGGTCAGATAAATGCGGTCGCCATGCACGATGGGCGACGAATGCCCCGATGGCAGCGCCACCTTCCAGACGACGTGCTTCTCAGGCCCGACATCCACCGGAATGCCCGGTTGATCGCCGGCCAGGCCGGAGCCGTTCGGTCCACGAAACTGTGGCCAGTCGGCGGGCTGTGCGAAGGCGGGAGAAGCGGCGAGCAGCAAGGCGAGGAAACAAGAACGCATGGCGCATACCTCTGGCGGAGTGCTGTCAGGGTCTGGTGGGACGGGCAGGTCAGGTCCGGCAGGTCCACTAAGTGCCTCGCTTCCGCCGGCGCTGCCGGGCCGCCAACTTCTGGAGGACGCGAACGCCCTTGGCTTCGAGGTGCTCAAAATCCGGTCGATCCTGAATGGGCGCGAGCAGCTTTCCCGGCTTATCTCCAAGCGCATCGCTGAGGTTGCCGACAAACCTGGCGACGATGGCGTTCCAGTCGCGCAGAGAACGGAGCAGCCGATTGACGTCGCGGTGTTTCGCGTACCGGGAATCATCGCGGATGCGCACGGACACGCCGGCCGCCTGGATCTGGTCGAGTAATTCGATCAGCGAAAGATGTGCCTTGAGGAAATTCGCTTCGCCGCCGAGTTTGGGGTTGCCGGCGTACTGCGTCTTGCAGAACGAATGCCAGGAATAGTAGCCACGCCGGCGTGTCGGAAACTCGACCGCCGCTCCCTGGCCGAAGGTTCGTCCGCGCTCCGAGCCATCTCGTCTCCGCTGGATGACATCCTCCCGGTGAAGGACCACCGGCGGGTGGCTCGCCAAACCGATCAGGGCGGTTTCCGCGCCCTCGACCCGCGCCGAGAAGAACAGGGCATGCAGCGCCGGCACCTGCACCGTTTCTTGCTCCCCGTCCGCACGCCTGCGGGGGAGAAACAAATTGCCCTGGCGAAAGGAATGCTCGTAGGGGAGAAACACAAACTGGCCGTCCGGAGGATCTTGTTCGTGAATTTCGGAGACGTGGTCGAACGGCAGTTGGAACGCGATGGTCCGGAATTTACGAATCAAGCGCCGCGCCGCGGTCGGCTCGGCCTTGGTTTTCCAGTCGTAGTAAACTGTCAGTCCCATGAGTAGCTTCCAAGGTCGCGACTGCGCTGCCGCCGCTTTCAGTTTCTTTGGCAACGGTTCCATGATGCGGAAGCCACCGTGGAACGGTCAAGGAAAAAGGACTCGCTGCCAATGGTCCGTCATCGAACAGTCAATTGGCTGGTCCGCGAGTAACAGACGACTACGGTCCCACGGCCGGCAAGATCGTAAATACAGCGGCATCGCTGGCGATCCTGCTTGACCTGTTCGGACAGGCACCCTAGTGTGGTCAGCGGAAGCCAGCAGAGGTCGTCCATGGAGCAATTCTATTATCGCGGTGGGAAAGGCCTTACGCCTAAGCGCGACGAAATGCGGATCGACAAAACTACCGGCCTGGTCCAACCGACTCGGGGAATCTCTCTTAACGTGAATCCCGCCAAGTTCGCCGTTTTCGGCGGGGCCTACCGCGTGAAGAGCATCCCACCGGAACTCGAAATAGTTCAGCAAGGCAACGACCCTGGTCATTTTGAATTGCGTCCGTGGCAGCCAATGTCGCAATTACAGTATCTGGATTTACTCGGAAAGGTAGAATTAGAAGACAGTCCGACAACCTAGACCTGCCGCAATGGCTGGGAGGCTCCCATGTCGCACATGCAACCAATTGATCCGAACGTTCGCCCAGACCCCTACCAGCCGCCGCGAACTGTGGAAGAACTTTTGGCGCGCTATGCCAAAGGCGAACGCTATTTCGCCGAAGCGGATCTCCCCGATGGCGCTGTCCTTTCTGGGGCTAACCTGGAAGGCGCCAACCTGCAAGAAGCCTGGCTTAGCGATGCCGATTTTCGTGGGGCGAATTTGCGGACAGTCGATTTCTCGAATTCCAACCTGAAATGCGCCAATTTTCAGGGTGCCGATCTCGATGGCGCCAGTTTTCAAGGCGCCTCCATCGAAAGCGCGGATTTTCAGAACACCAATTGGCTGTCCGCCAGTTTTGCAGGTGCAACGGCGTATGGTTATACCCTCAAGGAAGAGGATAAGGTCAAGCTGGTTGCGGATTCGGAACCGTCGCCTTCGTTGTTCGTATTGAAAGGAGAAAATAAGAACTTGGTGTTTGCTATCCGTCCGGGGAGGAATATTGTCGGGCGCAGCGGTGACAGACCGGTCGATATTGATCTGAGAGGCCAAGAGCCTTCAGGCCGCGTCTGGTCGAGCACCCAGCACTGCCTGATTTTCGACACGGGGAATGAACTCCTTATTGAGGATTTGAACAGCGCAAACGGTACATACGTAAATCGCATGCGGGTCGCGCCTGGCGAAAAGCGCCGCCTAGTCGCGGGTGATGTTATCCAAGTTGGAGTGGTTCAGTTGCGCCTGAATGCGCCTGCGAACCGTACCAAACCATCCAACACCGAAACTGTCCGGTCGCGTACCGCGGATTCCGTCTCGCTGTCCAAGACAGTCTGACGTTTTCGACACGGCAACAATCGACATTCCGATGCACCGTGAAATCTCCCATGCCGACCAGCCCTTCCAGGAAGAGCGGAACCTGTCGCTCTACCTGCTGACCGGGCTGATCGGACTGCTCATCGCCGCCGACCTCTGGCCGTCGCTGGTCGCCTGGCTGGGGTTGCCCGCTGGCTATGCGCCCTGGCCGCGGCTGATCGCCGGCAAGTATCCGCTGTCGCTGCTGGCTGCCGTCATCGGCGGGGCGCGGATACTTTATGGCTCCATCGCCAGCTTGCTCGAAGGCAAGCTCGGCGCGGACCTGGCGCTGGCCATCGCTTGCATCGCCGCCATTCTTATCAACGAGCCGCTGGTCGCCGCCGAGGTCGTGTTCATCGGCATGTTCGGTGAGTGCCTGGAGAGCTTTACCTTCGAGCGGACGCAGCGGGCCATTCGCTCCATCGTCGAGGTCTGCCCGCGCCGCTGCTGGCTGCTGCGTGATGGCCAGGAAGTCCGCGTGCTGACCGGCGAGGTGCAGGTCGGCGACCGCGTGGTCGTCAAGCCGGGGGCGCGAGTGCCCGTCGATGGCGTGGTCCTCGACGGCCGTTCCGCCGTCGATGCCAGCGCGCTGACCGGCGAGAGTATCCCCGTGGACAAGGGGCCGGGCGACGAGGTGCTGGCCGGTTCGCTGAATCAATTCGGCGCGCTCACGGTCGAAGCCCAGCGGGTGCAGCAGCAGACCGTCGTGGGACGAGTCATCGAATTGACGGCCCGCGCCCTCCAGGACAAGGCCCCGCTGGAACGCACCGCCGACCGGCTGGCTCGCTATTTCTTGCCCGTGGTGCTGGGACTGGCGGCGCTGACCTTCCTCGTTTGCCTACTCGCTTACTGGGGGCCGCTGGCTCGCCAACGGCTCGACCTCGGCCCCGCCGTGCGGCTGGCGGTCTACCCGACGCTCGCCGTGCTGGTGGTAGCCTGTCCGTGTGCGCTGATCCTGGCCACGCCCGCCGCCGTCATCGCGGCCCTGGGCCGGCTGGCGGGCACGGGCATTCTCATCAAGGGCGGTTCGGCCATCGAAAGACTGTCGCAGGTGCGGGCCTTCGCCTTCGACAAGACCGGCACCCTGACCGAAGGCAAGCTCGAACTGGGCGACGTGCTGCCGATGCCCGGCGTGGCAGCCGACGAAGTGCTGAAAGTAGCGGCCACGGCCGAGCAGAACAGCGAACACCCCATCGCCCGCGCCATCTTGCAAGCAGCGCGGGCGAAGTCGCTGGCGCTCGATGCCGTCGCCGAGTTCCAGGCCCAACCCGGCGCGGGCGTCGCAGCGCGGACGGTGGGCGATGCGGGCCTTCGCCTCCTGGTCGGCACGCCGCGCTTGCTCGAAGAACGCCAAGTGCCGATCCCGGCCGCAGCCCTCGAATTGTTGACTCGTCTGGACAGTTCGGGCCAGACGGCCCTACTGGTGGCGCTGGATGACCTCGTGCTCGGCGCGATCGGCGCCCGCGACCGGGTGCGGCCCGAAGCCGCCGACGTGCTGACGCAACTGCGCAACCTCGGCGTCGAGCGCATCACCCTGCTGACCGGCGACCGCAGCGCGGCTGCGAAAACGGTGGCGACGGCGGTCGGCATCGACGAGGTTCACGCGGGGCTGCTGCCGCCGCAAAAAGCAGACTTCGTCGCGAGCCAGGCTGCCGCGTTCGTCGGCGACGGCATCAACGACGCCCCCGCGCTGGCACGCGCCCAGGTCGGACTGGCCATCGGCGGCACCGGCACCGACGTGGCCGCCGAGGCGGGCGACATCGTCCTGATGGGCGACCCGCTGCGTTCGCTGCCCTTGCTGCTCAAGCTGTCGCGAGAAACCGTCCGGATCATTCGACAAAACATCCTGATCTTCGCCTTCATCATCAACGGCATCGGCATCGTCGTTACCGGCTGGCTCTGGCCGCTGTTCGCGCCGGCCGACTGGTACGACCAGGCCCCGCTCGCGGGCGTGATCTACCACCAGCTGGGCTCGTTGCTGGTGCTGCTGAATGCCATGCGGTTGCTCTGGTTCGAGCGCGGTCCCGTGCAGAACCCGACCTGGACGCGGTTGCGCGACCGAATGCAGCAAATCGACGCCTGGTCGGCGCGCCATCTCAACCTCGACGAGGGGCTCCACTGGATCGCCCACCACGCGCGCGGCGTGACAGCCTTTGTCTTCGGCCTGGTCGTCGCGGGTTGGTTGCTGAGTGGCTTCATCCAGGTCAACGCGGATGAAGCGGCCGTGGCCAGCACCTTCGGCCGTCCGGAGGACGACACGCTCGAACCCGGCCTGCACTGGCGCTGGCCGTGGCCCGTCACCGG
>JAEUIF010000294.1 GCA_016795185.1 Planctomycetia bacterium
GAGCGGCTGGGATAGCCGGCAGCCTGGCGGCTGGTCGTTGCCAATGGATCGTCCGTACACTATTTGCTTCTTCGTTCTTCTTCATCTTCTTCATCACACATCCAACCCTGTCTCATGGGCCTGCGGCGTCAATCCCGGAGCCCCTACTGGGGCGGGCGGGATTTGACGCCGCCTGTAGTGCTCCTTACGTCGCACTTATGTGGGAGCGACTTGAGAATCACAAGCATTTGGCGAGCAATGACTTACGAAAATCGGCCTTGTGCAAAATTGTGAGTTTTAGGTTACCAACGAGGGCAAAATTGTGAGTTTTAGGTTACCAACGAGGGCAAAATTGTGAGTTTTAGGTTACCACCCCGTGCCTACGAGCCCGGTCCCCGACCCTGCAACAGGGCTTCCAGTTGGGCACGCACCGGCGCCGGGCACGACTTCTTACCCTCCAGGACCAGGCTGACGAAGGGTCGACTCTTGTTGAGATGCCCGGCAGCCTGCTGATGCGAGATGCCTGCCTGAGCCAACCGGGTCCGCAGATCGAGGACCGCGACTGCCGGGTCCTGCTGATCGTTGCCAGGTGCCGTGAGCACGTCAGCCACGAGCCGCCGCCACCGCTGGGCGTAGTCCTGCTCCGCGAACAGGCGCAGTTGCAGGCCATGCAGCGCCTTATGGAGGTCGCCAGTACCCAACAGCAGGTGAAGCTCGCTCAACCGGAACCAGTCACCATCCCGATAACCAGCCACGACAATGCCCAGACGGTCAGCAACGTGGCTCAGGTTTTTGAGGAAGCGCAGCACTTCCTGGCGAGCTGCGTCGGCACTCGACTGCTCGGTCACGAGCGCAGAGTCGCAGCGCTCCATCCAGCTCGTGATGGAGTAGCCGCGCCCCCAGAGCTTGCCGTTGCCGTTGAAGCCGATGTACTCCTTGCTCTCGTCGAGGTGGGGGCAGGCGACCAGGTGCTTGCGGTGCTTGCCAGGCACGCGCCGACTACGGATGATCTGCCCATGGTCGGCACGGTCGAGCTGCCGCGTCTTGTTGGCCCGCGTCGTCTCGCGCACCACGGCACGCACCAGGCGACGGTGCCGGACGCGCAGGCCCAGCCGGTCGCCGTAGAGCATCAGAAGCAGCGGCACCGCCACGATGGGCAAGTAGCGCAGACGCTGTTCGTCCTTGAGTTCCTCCTGTCCTTGCTTGAGCAGCGCTCGCTTCTCGGTCGTGTTGATGTCGTCGCGCTGCTCGACAAACGCGCGCATTTCCGCGAACTGCCCGGCCAGCTCGGGATGAAAATCGAACTGGTGCTCGACCTCGGTGGCGAAGGCCGTCAGGCCGCCCAGGAAACCGGCGCCCACGGTGATTTGATAATGGCGGTGCCGACGGCGGCTGCGGTGCCAGGGGCACGTCGGTGGACAGCAGGACGTCTCCGACTTGGAGGCTTCGTCAGGCTGCGTCTCCAGGACGCGCACGGACTCCAGGACCATCCAGCGCTTCTGCATCAGCGAGAAGTGTTCCGGTGCCGCTTCGCGGTCCGCCGGCAGCCAGCGAAGCAGGACCAATGAAGTCAGCAGATCGTGCATCTGGCGGTGCCAGTTGCGCGGCCGCTGGCTGCGGTCCGTGCCCCA
>JAEUIF010000313.1 GCA_016795185.1 Planctomycetia bacterium
CAGCGGCTGGCCCGGTGCCCGAAATGGACGCCGGCCTCGATCAGGTCCTTTACCTGGACAATGGCCACAAACGGTCCTCCTGCCTGACGGCACGGAACACGGAAACGGGAAAACTACCTGGTGCGTTTCGACGCTGTTCACCGCGGTAGGTCGCGAATCTGCTTCGCGGGCAGCGGTGAAGAGGTTCATCGTAGCAATGCGGTCCACCAGGGTCAAGAATGATGAAGGCGGATCGCGGGCGCGGACCTTCTCCCCAGCGTGCAGGCGTCGCGGGCTTCCCCCAGCGACGGGCGCGGCTCCAGTCGCCCCTGCCGCGTGTCGCGGTCGGTATGCCCCCATTGGAGGGTGCCGAAAAAAACCGACGGTCCCCACTTTGCCCGTCGCCGCGAAGGCAACGGCCCGGCGAACCCCGTTTCTTGGTTCGTAGTTCCGCCTTCAGGCGGCGAGTCGCTCGCTGTCAACAAGCGACACTTCGCACGAACAGTAGCGAATCGCTCGCCGCCTGAAGGCGGAACTACGAACCATACGGGCGCGGCGTCAACCGATCCCCCCACGAGCGGCGTCGTCCACGGGGACGAAGGCCGGGTGTGTGCAGCACCGCGGATGGGTTTACGGGATCGGGGCGTGTTCGAGCGGTCCTGGGCGCCGTGAGGCGGCATCGCTGTATGACGAGCGGACACACCGCATCAGGAACAATTCAGCGCTGGGTCTCTGGTGTGAATGGAACGCCTGCTGCTCAGGCGCGGACCCGGACAATTCCATCAGCCGCCGCGGCGCTGATGGCGCGTGCAAGGGACTTCTCCTGACTGGCGCGCGGCCGACACGGGCCGCGCTGAACGAATTTTAAGGGCGCTGTTCCAAACGCCGCCCACCGCCGCTGGCGGTTGAGCACTCCACATTCCACCATCGCCAATCGGCCCGCGTTTGTTCAAGCCCAGTCGGCCAGAATTTCTTCTTCCGCGCCGCCGAATTCGGGCACGCCATGTGCTAGTTATCCTTTCGCAATGGGCGGCGATTGGGTTCCCGCCACTGCTGGGCATCCCAGGGCGGGTCGCCCAAGATAGTTTGCAGGAAAGGAGCTAGGAATGAACACTTCGCAACGCACCGATTTCCGCGACAAGGGCGAACAGGCCGGTTCCAACGCGGGCCGCAAGGTCGGCGAGACTCTGGAAAAAGCGCGCGATACCGCTTCCAACCTGGCCGAAAAGGCCGGTGAGAAGGTCGAAGGCGCTTACCAGAAGGCCCAGGAAATGGCCTCCAACGTCGGCCAGAGCGTGCGCGAGACCGCGTCCCAGGTCGGCGACCGGGTGCGCGAAACCGCCTCGCACGTCGGCGAACATGCCCACCAGGCTTACGACGTGGCCGCGGAAAAGATGGGTGAGTTCAACGACGACATGCTGCGCTTGATTCACCGTCATCCGCGTCAGGCGGTCCTGATCGGCTTCGGCGCGGGCTGTCTCATCGGCGCCGTGCTGCTCGGCGGTCTGTTCGCCGGCAGCCGCCGCGCCTGAGCGTGCGTGACCTGCTGACGCAGGCGGTCGGCTGACCAACAGCCGGCCGCCTTTCTTTTTGGTTGGCGGCGGAAACGAACGCTAGCCCGACGCGCCAGCGAAGACAGTCCGATCCTCGCTAGTGCATGGTCAAAGGAGATGTTGCCCGAACTAATGATGGGTGGCACGTCCCTCGGTACTCCGAGGGCGTG
>JAEUIF010000330.1 GCA_016795185.1 Planctomycetia bacterium
GAGCGGCTGCTTCTCACCGGCAGCGACCGTGTAGCGGAAGGTCACGGCCCCCGACGGGTCGCTGCCGTAGCCCCGGAACTCGAGTTGCTTGACACCCATGAAGACCTTGCTGTCCGGCAGCGGGCCGCCCCAGGCGGGGTCCTTCGCCTGGGCGGCGAAATCGGGCGGGTCGTTGGAATCGTGCAGCGCCCACGGCTGTCCGACGGTGCCGCTCCAGAAGCGCGGGCCGAGGACCTTGACTGGCGTGCCGCCGCGGTTGTCCCAGATCGGGGCCACGTCGAGGAAGTTGCCCGACCAGGCGAAGGCCAGCCGACCGGTGTTGGCGTCGAAGGCCGCGTTCACACCCTTGGGATAGCCGACGGCGATGGTGCGCGGGCCGGCGTCCGGCATGAAGCAGCGCAGGATGACCGTCTTGTCGGCTACCGGCAAGATGCGGCCCTTGATGTTCGGTTCGAGACCGTCGGGCAAGGGCAGCGTCGGGCCGAGCGACAGATAGGCCCACATCGCTTCCGCCTGGGCTTCGGCCTTGCCGTCGAGCACGGTGTTGAGCAGCGTCTTGCCGTCGGGGAAGACGGTCGGCATGCGGGTGCCGGGCTGCATGCGTTGGGCCTCGGACAGCCAGCGCAGGTACCAGTCGTAGCGGACGCGCTGATTCATCAGCGCCAGGTCGGGGCCGCGCGTGCCGGTGTTGGGGATGCCCGCCAGATCATGGCAGGAGGCACAGCCGAAGGCGTTCTTCCCGACCAGGTGCCGGCCGGTTTCGATCGCCTTGGCGCTGAGCGGCACCTTGTGAACCGCGTCGTCCGGTTCGGCCCCTTCCAGGTACGACAGGGCTTCGGGCAAGAAGCCGACGTGCGCCTCGCCGAACTGCGGCATCCGCAGGGCCATCCACGGCCGGGCGCGGCCTTTTTGCAGCAGCACCTGCTTCATCCAGGCGGTGCGCAGCTTGTGGCCGATGCCGGTCAGCGGCGGCGGCATGACGGCTTCCGCGTTTTCCGCCTTTTCGTAGCGACGCAGGTCTTCGGTCATTTCGGGCGTCAGGCCGCCCTTGCCGTTACGCTGATGACAGGCGAAGCAGTTGAAGCGGTGCAGCGTGACGCGGGCCGCGAAGGTCGGGGCGGGCGAACCGGCCCCGCGCGTGCCATCTTGCAGGAACGCCCGCAACGCCTTGCGGTCGGCCTCGGTGAGCGCGAACCGCGGGGCGCTGCCCTGCTGCTTCGCATCGTCCGCGAGACAGCCGGCCGTCAGGTTCTTGGCTGACTTGAGGGACTCGAAGTTGGTCTTCGCGCCCGCCGTGGGCAGTGCCTTGCCGCCCGGCGCGACCTGATGGCAATTGGTGCAGCCGCGTGCGGTCAACGCCAGCTTGCCGACCTCGGCCCACTGGGCATCGGGTTGCAGGTCGCGGAATTTTAGGATGTCGTTGTAAGCCGGATCGAGCTTGACCAGCACCTCGGACGGCTTGAGTTTCTCGGGCGCGGCGGGGGCGTCGGTCTTGATTTTCTCATCGCGGGTTTGGCACAGGTAGCGGGCGATGTCGGTGGCATCCTTGGCTTCGAGCAGCATGTTGGGCATCCGACCGCTGGGGTCGGTGGCGTGCGGGTTCATCAGGAACGTAGCGAGGCTTTCAGGCGTCGTCTTGCTGCCCAGCGCGCCGAGCGGCACGTTGCGCGCGATGGGCAGGCCGGCGGGCGAATCCTTGGCATCGAGCTTCTCGGACTGATGGCAAGCCGTGCAGCCGAGGCTGCCGAAGAGTTGCTGGCCCGCCTTGATGCTGGCCGGCAGGGTCTTCGGGTCCGGCGGCTTGGGCGCGGGTTTGGCGGGGCCGGTGAGCGTGGCTAGATACTTGGCGACCGCGTACTGCTCGGCCTGACCCTGCTCGTCGTCGGCGAACACTTTGGGCATGGCCACGCCGGGCCGCACCTGTTGCGGATGGGCCAGCCAGGCGGTCAGCCAGCCCGGTTGCACGCGTGCGCCGACCTGCGACAGGTCCGGCCCCTGGCGGCCCTGCAAGCCCTTCGCGAGCTTGTCGTCGGACGCCGGCCGATGGCAGCCGGTGCAGTTCAATTCCTCTGCCAGGAACCGGCCGCGCTCCTGGGCGCGCTGGTCGGCCAGCTTGGCGGGTGCGTCTTTGGGCAGGTGAAACAGAGCATCGTAAGGGACCGGCTCGGGGCGGTACCAGGGCGCTTGCCAGAAGAGTTCGACGCGCGCCGCGCCGTCGTGGCGCACGAAGGTCGCCGCGAGCGACTGCGGGCCAGCTTCGAGGCGGACTTCGGGGCCAATGGTCAGTTCCGGCGCATCGGCCTTGCTGTCCACTTTCAGCACGACCTTGTCGGCAATCTTCAACTCGAACTGGCCACGCACCCGAGCGCTGAAGCGGTAGTTGCCGGCGCGCAGCACATTGAGATAGCCCTGCCAGGAAACTCCGCCGCCCTCGGCGGCCAGCCGGGGATGAGCCGCCTCGCCGGCTTTCCAAAAGACGGCGATGGTTGGGTCAAGCTTTACCACCTCGACGGGCTGCGGCTTCGCGCCGTCGCGATAGTCCGCGACCAGGCCAGGCTTCAATTCGTCGATATCGACCTGGCCGGCGGGGGAGAACGCCTCGCCGCCGAGGGCGAGCAACAACAGGCAGCCGCAGAGCACACGCAGGCAGCGCATATCGACTCCGGGATGGATGGACAACACAGGCGGGTGACGGCCGACAAGCCACTTGCCAACCGCGGCTGGCGGGGTAAAGGCGGTGTGGAGGGCTTCAATCTACGGTTTACCCGATGGCACTGGGCGCGGCAATTGTTTTCTGTCCGAAACGAAATGGCGACGGTGATTCCGGATAAAGTACGGCTTCAAACCGGCGACGGGGCAGCAGCGGGCCGACTAACCTGGGCTTCGAGCAGTTGCTGGCGACGAATCTTGCGGACCACCAACCGGCAACTGGCGCGTTCCAGCACCTCGCCGCCCTGCGGTGGATGCCCGAGGTGCCCCGTCACCCATTCGCTGAGGTTCCGCGCGCCGCCCGGCGGCAAGTCCTGATTCAGGTCGAGGCCGGTTGCGTCGCGCAAACGGTCGAGGGCAACGCCGCCGCCCGCCACCCAGCCGATGCCCGTGCGCGAAACTTGGGCTGGCAGCCGGTCGTATTCGTCCTGGATGTCGCCGACCAGCTCTTCGAGGATGTCTTCCAGCGTGATCATGCCCAGCACCGTGCCCGCCGTGTCACGCACCAGCGCGATATGGCTGCGCTCGCGGATGAGTTGCTCCAGTGACGCGGCGATGGGCTGGTCGGCGGCCAGGCTCGGCAACGGTCGCAGGATGGCCCGGACCGACGCTTCGCCAGGGCTAAGCCGCAGCGCCGCTACCAGGTCCTTGAAGTTCACGTAGCCGATGATCGACTGCGGCTCGCCCTTGCGTTCCGCAACCGGGAAGCGCGTGTGCATATCGAGGTGCGCGGCGATCAGACCGTCGCCGATGGTATCGTGGAGGCCCAGCATGCTGATGTGCTCGGCGGGCAGCACGATCTCGCGCACTGGCCGGCTCGACAGGCGGGCTGCGCTCAGGATGATGCCTTCCTCGCGGTGGCCGATGAGGCGCGATGCCCGCGCCAGCGTGGCGCTGGCGCGCAGTTCTTGCAACTCCGCCGCTTCCGACCGCGACTCTGGCCCCGTTGGCCCGGTTCTTTCTCCCCAGCTCATGATCGCGGTCACACCGTTCTCGAAGACCCAGACCGCCGGCCAGACACTGTAGCCGAACCAGCGCATGGCCGGCGACAGCTTCAGGCAGACCCATTCCTGGTGCCGCAGGGCGAACACCTTGGGGACCAGTTCGCCGAACATGATCGTCACGCCCGTCAACGGCAGCACGACCAGGACGATGGCGGCCAGTTCGCTGATGGTGGACGACAGACCGAGTCGGGCCTGCAACCAGGGGGCAATGTCCTCTTCCGCGCCCGCGCCGCCGGTCGCGGCGGCAATCGCCCCGACCAGGGTGATGCCCACCTGCACCACCGCCAAGCTGGCCTCCATGTTCTCCTTCATGGCCAGCGCCGCTGCCGCGCCGGGGCGCTGCTCGCCGACCAGAAGTCGCAAGCGGGCCAGCGTCACGGAAGCCAGGGCGATTTCATAGGCGGCGAAAACACTATTGATGGCAATCATCGCCAGTATGATTGCCAGTTCGGTGACCCCCATGCCCGGTTGCTCCTTGACGAAATCGCTGGCGAGCGCCGTTTGCTCTCCCCACACCAAACTACGCGAATGTAACGCCCAACCCAAGGTAGCGGTGGGTCGAGCGTGCCCTGGGCACTTTCGATAAGTTCAGTTCAGTCGCGCTTGTCAGCTGACGTATTTTTCCAGCTTTCCCAAACTACGCAGTTTGCTGTTGACGGGTTATTTTGACAAACCTACGATGGCCGCTGGTTTCGGTTTCGTCCCGTGCTTCAGGTCCGGTCGCCCGCACGGGCACGGCCCATCCGAGGAGCGAACAGGAATGTACACTGTCATTTTGGCGACCGTGCTTGCCACCGGCGGCTCCACGACTCCGACGTGGGGCGGACACCGTGCTCACGGTTGCTATGGCTGTTACGGCTGTCACGGTTGTCACGGCTGTTATGGTGGTTGCTACGGGTGCTGGGGCTGCTACGGCGGTTGCGTCGGCTTCGTGCCGGTGTGGAACTGTTGCGGCAACCAAGGCATGCCGGTCTACACGAAGCCGAACGTGCCGCCGCTGAACCCCAACCCGCCGGTCGAACGGCTGCCCGGCCCGCCGCCCGTGGAACGGGTGCCGAACATCGCGCCGCCGCTTCCCGCCAAGATGGAGAAGGAGGAGATGAAAGCCGCGCCGCCCGAAAAGAAAGAGGAGATGAAGGAAGAAAAGAAGGAAGAGGAAAAGAAGGAAGAGGAAAAGAAGGACGCCGAGAAGGACGCGAAGGACGCAGCCACCTTCCGCGGCCCGATCCGCATTTATGACTACCCGGCGGCGAAAGCCACCGTGGTCGTCGAATTGCCGGCCGACGCGAAGCTCTTCCTCGATGGCAACGCCGTGCCGTTGTCGTCCGCGCGGCGCACCTTCGAGACTCCGCCCCTGAAGCCCGGCAAGACTTATGCCTATACCCTGCGCGCCGAAGTCGTCCGCGACGGCAAGACGCTGGTCGATGCCAAGCGCGTCGTTTTCCAGGCAGGCAACACGGTGCAGGTCGAGTTCCAGGAGTTGACCGCCCGCGCCGCCGCGCTGGGTAACTCGACTGCCCGCAAGTAATCTCGAAACCAAGTTCACGAGACACCGAGCCGAAGGGCGCTGCCCTTCGGCTCGTTTCGTTGCGCAGTGCTTTCCCAGCTTCGTCGGGAATAATCGCCTCGCAGCGGGATCAAGGCATGCGGGATTGATTGCCCGATGCCCGCTGGAGGCCCGCGATGCGTCTACACCGCTGCTGGCTGTCGCTTGCCCTGTGGCTGTCGCTGCCGGCCTTCGCGCCGGCCAACACGGCGGCTCCCTGGCGTTCCGGGCAGTCGGTGGGCGAACCGGGCGGTTTGCAGTCGGTGCGCATCGACCGCGAGACGTTGACGCTCGACCTGCGCGGCTTCAAGCACGCCGGCCCGGCGAAGATCGAGGCGACCTATCACCTCTACAACACCGGCGACACCCTGACCACGGACCTGGTCTTCGTGGTCGGCTCCCTGCTGGGCGAGGGCGATGGCGCGGGCGTGTGGCTGGACGACCAGCCGGTGCCGCACGAACGGGACGCGAAGCCGGCCCTGCCGCCGTCCTGGCAGCCGCCCAAGCAAACGCCGGCCCTTCCGGGTGGGCGGCCAATGCACTACAGCGCCAGCGGTTCCGCGCTGGCCTTCAAGGTATCGCTGCCGCCGGGCGCGCACCAGTTGCGCGTAAAGTATCTGGCCCGGCCCAGTGCGTACTCCGCCGGATCACCCACGCTGTACTGGCAACTCGGCTACGTGCTAGCGCCGGCGCGCGACTGGGCCGGCTTCGGCAAGCTCGATGTGAAAGTCACGCTGCCCGAGGGCTGGTCAGCCGCCTGTGAACCCCCGCTGGATCGCCAGGGAGATGAATTGACCGGCTCCTTTCAGGGAGTGCCGGCGGATGCCCTGGCCTTGACCGTCCAGGCCCCGCCGCGCACGCCAGCCTGGCTGTTGACCGCCATCAACTGGACCTGCGCCCTGCTCGCCCTGCTGGCAGCGCCGGTCCTGATCTGGCGGCTGAGCGGCGCGCTCGGCCGCAAGCTGGCCGTGGCCCGGCAAACCTCGGGCTTGCTGGTGGTTTGCGCCCTGCTCGCCGGCCTGCTCTGGAGCGCCACCCTGGTCGCCGCAGTGTTCACCGCCAGCTTCGCTTCATCCGAGTTAGCCGCTCTGCCCCACCAGAAAGCCTGGGCCGTGGACTACGGTCCCGTGTTCTTCTTCTTTCTCGCCTTGCTCGGCGCGGCAGCGCTCGCTCCACTGGGGACGGGCCTATCGCTCGTCGCCGG